>NZ_RZQP01000100.1:0-21514 GCF_003998165.1 Mesorhizobium sp. M7A.F.Ca.US.007.01.2.1
GAACTGCGCGACATCAGCAAGTCCTATGGCCAGGTCTATGCGCTGGGCGGGGTCAATCTCAGCGTCGACCGCGGCGAGGTGGTCGGCCTGCTCGGTGACAATGGCGCCGGCAAGTCGACGCTGATCAAGATCCTCTCGGGCGTGGTCAAGCCGACCAGCGGCGAAATCCTCGTGCGTGGTAAGCCGGTGACCGGGTGGAGCGCGGCGCGTTCCCGCGAAGCCGGCATCGAGACGGTGTTCCAGGACCGGGCGCTGGCCGTGCAGCAGACCATCGTTCGCAACATCTTCATGGGCCGCGAGCTGACCGGATTCTTGGGCTTTCTCAGGGTCAACAAGGAGATCGAGGAGGCAAGCCGGCTGATGCGCGAGATCGGCTTCACCTCGAAAGTGTTCACGCCGCAGTCGATCGTCGGCCAGCTTTCGGGCGGCGAACGCCAGGGCGTGGCGATCGCCCGCGCCATCTACAAGCAGGCCGAGCTGATCGTCCTCGACGAACCGACGACGGCGCTGTCGCTGACCGAAACCGCCAAGGTATTCCATTTCGTGCGCCAGGTGCGGGCGAGCGGCCGCTCGATCCTGTTCATCGGCCACAACATCCATCATGTCTTCGACATCGCCGACCGCTTCGTGGTGCTGGATCGCGGCAGGATCGCACTGACGACCGACCGCAGCGAGGTCAAGTCGGCCGAAGACCTCATCAACTTCATGGAAGAGGTTGCGCATCCCGGCGGATTGGCCGGGCTGCACGATGCCGGCGACGCGGAGCAGAGAGCACGATGAGCAAGACCATGGAGCCCGACCTGCACGAGCCGTCCTCCGGCATTCCCCGTCCCAGTTCTCAGAAGGAATGGAGGCACCCATCCGATCACTGGATGCGCGGCTTCATCCTCGACAACCGTGCCGCGCTCGGCACGCTCGCCGTGTTCATCGTCATGATGACGGTGTTCCTGATCGCCAACCCGACCGTTTTCACCACCTGGTATCTCTACCGTTCGGTGCTGACGACGCTCCCCGTTGCGCTGTTCGTGGTGGTGCCGCTGGTCTTCGTCGTCACCTGCGGCGAGATTGACCTGTCGTTTCCGGCAACGATGGGCTTCGCCTCATGGGTCTTCGCGCTGGTCGTGCAGGCCGGTTACGATCCGTTTCTCGGCATCGCCGCGGCACTCGTCACCGGCATGCTGCTCGGCTTCCTCGTAGGCTCGCTGGTCGTCTATGGCGGGCTGTCGTCGTTGATCGCCACGCTGGGCATGAATTTCCTGCTGCGCGGCCTGATCCAGATCATCAACGAGGGCAAGTCGATGGCGCTGACCAGCCTCAGCGACAGCTGGGCCTACACGATCTTCTCCAGCCAGCTCCTGGGCATTCCGGTGCAGATCTTCTGGGCCATCGGCTTCGTCGTGCTGTCGGCGATGCTCTATAACCGCCATCGTTTCGGCGCGCAGGTGAGGGTGGTGGGTGACAATCCCGACAGCGCCCAGCAGATGGGCATCGACGTCAAGCGCGTGCGGGTGAAAGTGTTCGTCTTCGTCGGCATCGGTGCGGCGATCGCCGGCACCTTCTCGGTGATGATCAACTTCACCTGGTGGCCGACCGCCGGTGACGGCTATCTCCTGCCGGTGCTGGCCTCGGTGTTCGTCGGCGGCACGCCGACCTGGGGCGGCATCGGCACCGTCGTCGGCGGCGCCATCGGCGCGGTCACCGTGTCCTTCATCCAGACCGGCGTCGTGGCGGCGGGATTGAGCGGTTTCTATGTGCAGTTCTTCAACGGGCTGATCATCATCCTGTCGCTGCTGGGGCACAAATGGAATCAGGCGCGGTATCGGTGAGGGGCTGTTTCGTTGGCGGACCGCATGCCTTGACGATTGGCGTAGACATCAATCACTTCGTCATCCTCGGGTCTGCGCCGCGTCGCTACGCTCCTTGCTTCGCCCGTGGATGACGAAGGTGAGGCTTCCGCGGGGAAAACGCCATCTTCACACCGCAGCCACAAACCCATCCAGCACGCGTTTCTGGCCGGCTTTGTCGAAGTCGATGGTCAGCTTGTTGCCTTCGATGGCCGAGATGTTGCCGTTGCCGAATTTCTGGTGGAAGACACGGTCGCCGACGTTGAAGGCGGACGGCTTGTCGGAGACGGATTTGGCGACCAGCTCGCCGTCGATGGTGCGGCCCTTGACCGAGGTGCGGCCGGCGCCGTAGCCGCTGTCCGTCTCGCCGTAGCCGATGCGCTCGACCTGGTGGCCCGAGCGCGAGCCCCAGTTGCGGTCGGTCGCCTCGGTGCGGTTGGCCTGCGCGCGCTGCCAGCCCGGCGTCGCATAGGTGTTGGAGAAGGCGCCGGATTTTTCGCTGTCGGCGCCGACATTGTCGAAGCGCGAGGCGCCATAGGGGTTCTGCCGTCCTGCGCCCTGGCCGCCGCGGCCGGAGGCAAAGGAACCGCCGCCATAGGAATTGCCGTAGCCGCCGTAGGAGTTGCCGCTTTCAGCGACCTCGACATGGGCGTTCGGCAATTCCTCGAGGAAGCGCGACGGGATCGTCGACTGCCACAGGCCATGGATCTGGCGGTTGGAAACAAACCAGATATGCAGGTTCTTCTTGGCCCGCGTCAGGCCGACATAGGCGAGGCGGCGCTCTTCCTCCAGCCCGGAGCGGCCGCCTTCATCGAGCGCGCGCTGATGCGGGAACAGGCCTTCCTCCCAGCCGGGCAGGAACACGGTCTCGAATTCGAGGCCCTTGGCCGAATGCAGCGTCATGATCGAGACGGCGTCGAGCCCGGCATTCTGTTCGGCGTCCATGACCAGCGCGACGTGCTCGAGGAAGGAGCGCAGCGATTCGTACTCCTCCATCGAGCGGATCAGCTCTTTCAGGTTCTCCAGCCGGCCGGGGGCTTCCACCGAGCGGTCGTTCTTCCACATGTCCGTGTAGCCGCTCTCTTCGAGAATGGTCTCGGCGAGTTCGGTGTGCGGCGTGGTTTCCAGCGCCTTCTGCCAGCGCTCGAAATTGGCCGCCACTTCGCGCAAGGCGGCGCGCGGCTTCGGCTTCAACTCGTCGCTTTCGGCGAGCTTGGCGGCGGCCTCCAGCATAGGGATGCGCAGCGCACGGGCGGTGTCGTGGATCTGGCGGATGGTGGCTTCGCCCAAGCCGCGCTTGGGCACATTGACGATGCGCTCGAAAGCGAGGTCGTCGGCGCCCTGCGCGACGACACGGAAGAAAGCCATGGCGTCGCGGATTTCCAGGCGCTCGTAGAAGCGCGGGCCACCGATGACGCGGTAGTTGAGGCCGAGTGTGATGAAGCGATCCTCGAAGGCCCGCATCTGGAAGGATGCACGGACAAGAATAGCCATGTCGTTGAGATTGTGCTTCTGGCGCTGATAGGCCTCGATGGTCTCACCGATGGCGCGGGCTTCTTCTTCGGAATCCCAGGCGGCGTGGACATTGACCTTGCCATCCTCGGGATCGTTGCGATCCGTGAACAGCGTCTTGCCGAAGCGGCCCTCATTGTGAGCGATGAGGTGGGAGGCGGCACCAAGGATGTGCGCAGTCGAGCGGTAGTTGCGCTCCAGCCGGATGATGGTGGCGCCGGGGAAATCCTTGTCGAAACGCAGGATGTTGTCGACCTCGGCGCCGCGCCAGCCATAGATGGATTGGTCGTCATCGCCGACGCAGCAGATGTTTACGGTGGCGCGGGTTTCGGCCGAAGAGCGCCCAATCTCCCCCTCAAGGGGGGAGATCGGCTTGCCTTGAGGCCTTTGCGCCAACAGCCGCAGCCACATGTACTGGGCGGTGTTGGTGTCCTGGTACTCGTCGACGAGGATGTACTTGAAGCGCTTATGGTATTCCTTCAGCACGTCCGGATTGGCGCGCAAGATGCGGATCGGGTGGCAGAGCAGGTCGCCGAAATCGCAGGCGTTCAGCGTCTTCAGCCGCTCCTGATAGGCCTTGTAGAGTTCGCGGCCCTTGCCGTTGGCGAAGGCGCGCGCGTCGCCCTCGGCAATGTCGGCGGGGCCTTGCCCCTTGTTCTTCCAGCCGTCGATCATCTGGGCGAACTGCTTGGCCGGCCAGCGCTTGTCGTCCAGCCCCTCGGCCTGGATCAACTGCTTGATCAGCCGCACGACGTCGTCGGTGTCGAGGATGGTGAAGTCGGAGCGCAAACCGGCGAGTTCGGCATGTCTGCGAAGCAGCTTCACTCCAATCGAGTGGAAGGTGCCGAGCCACGGCATGCCCTCTACATTGCCTTCGCCGATCAGCACGCCGATGCGGATCTTCATCTCGCGCGCGGCCTTGTTGGTGAAGGTCACCGCGAGGATCTGCGACGGAAACGCCTTGCCGGTGGCGAGGATGTGGGCGATGCGGGTGGTGAGCACGCGGGTCTTGCCGGTGCCGGCGCCGGCCAACACCAGAACCGGGCCCTCCGTTGTTTCAACAGCTAGCCGCTGCTCCGGGTTGAGGCCCTTCAGATAGTCGGGTGCGTTGTTGTGTCCGCTGCGGGCAGCCATGGCGCGCGCGGCGATACCCGACGGGGCCGAGGGCCGCGCATTGGGTTCGTCGAAAAAGGGCATGTCTTCGGAAAAGCCGGACATCGCCCCCGAATGTAGTGATTCGGTGGGGAAAGACCAGAACTGTCTACGTTTTGTTCCGCTAAAGTGCTGGCGGCAAGGATGTATGGGCTGTTCAGGCCTTGCGGTAGCCGAGAGCGACGAAAAATCGCTGCCCTAACGAACGCGCCTCATCGGTCATCACGGCGCCGAGTGCCGTCTGCATCCGGTCGTAGTAATGGCTGCCCGCAGGGGACGCGAGAAATGCCGCGTAAAGCCTGAGATCGTCGAGCGACAAGTCACGATAGGCGAAAGCATTTCCTTCCATGATCCCCTTTTCGGCTTTTTCACGAAGGTTGCCGGCCTGCTTGTGCACCAGCACCATTATCTGCTGATCCGATAAAGGCTGCCCGGCTGCCGCGAGCATTCCCGAAACCATCGCATAGCCCATGTTCAATGCGATCGCTTCAGCCATGTCCACGGCGCTGGTATCGTCGACGATTTTCCGGTACAACGCGAGCCGTGTCGGATCTCCCGCCTGAAGTCCTCCAAGGATTTTCGGACCTTCGATCTTCTTGCGCCCCACGGCTTGCGGATCGGACGCTTGGATCTCCAGGGCTGTGACCCGCCTGCCCAATGGTGAATCGAAGAAAGCAGCCAGATCGGTGAGATCGACGGGCTGCAACCGGCCCGTCATCCGCGCCTCTACGGCTTTCTCCATCCTGTCAGCGTCAAAAGCGCCTTCAGCGGCGGCGGACAAGGCTTCCTTGACTTTTTCCGGCCCCGGCACGGATTTGATGCCGGCGACTATGCTTGGGCCGAGGCCGGCCAGCATCTCGTGGAAGCCGCTTGCCTTGTTGATCTCCTCGAGCGTTTGTGCCGACGCCGGTTGACTGCCAGCCATAAGCACGACGAAGCCGAACAGCGCGCCGGCAATGCGCATCCATGGCGGAAAGACGAAGGGCATGACTCGGTCTACTCCACGGTGATGCTGCGACGGAGACTGCTCGATAACCCGACCGCAGGCAAGATGAATTGCCACCTTGGCGTGTGGGCCAGCTTGACAGGCGGGGCGGGCAGGAGAAAGCTGTGCGCAGGGCAGGAACGGGACATCGGGCTGTCCTTGGCGTGGCAAAGCGCAACAGTCGAAGGAGTATCATCTTGGCTGTCACCATCACCTCCCTCATTCTTTTCCTCATCGGCCTGGCACTCGGCGGCGGCGGCATCCGCCTGGCGATGCTGGGCGGCAGCTGGTACTATGTCGTTGCTGGCCTTGCCTTCCTGATCGCCGCCTGGCTGCTCTACCGGCGCCGGTCCACCGCACTGTGGCTCTACGCGGCGATCGTGCTCGGCACGCTGGCCTGGGCGGTCTGGGAAACCGGCTTCGACTGGTGGGAACTCGGGCCTCGCGGCGGCGTCATCGTGCTTCTCGCTTTGTGGCTGCTGACGCCGTGGGCGAGGCGGGGTCTTGTCGGCCCTGACGCACGCGCGCCGCTGATCCTTGCCGTGCTGGCATCACTGGCCGTCGCCGGTTATTCGATGACTTCGGATCCGAAGGACATTGCCGGCGAACTCGGCACCGACAAGGTGGTCGCCAACGCCAATCTCGGCAATGACGTGCCGGCCGGCGAGTGGCACTATTACGGCCGCACGCAGTTCGGCCAGCGCTATTCGCCGCTCGACCAGATCACACCGGACAATGTCGCCAAGCTGCAGCCTGCCTGGACCTACCAGACCGGCGACGTGAAGGGACCGGACGATGTCGGCGAGACCACCTATCAGGTGACGCCGCTGAAGATCGGCGACACGCTCTACATCTGCACGCCGCATAATTTCGCCATCGCCATCGATGCCGCGAGCGGCAAGGAGAAATGGCGCTTCGATCCCAAGGTCAAGCTTGACAAGGACCGCCAGCACCAGACCTGCCGCGGTGTGGCCTATTACGCCGATGCCGCCGGCGCCGCCGGCCAGCCCTGTGCGACCCGCGTCTACCTGCCGACCTCGGATGCGCGGCTGATCGCGCTCGACGCCGCCAACGGGCAGATCTGCCCGGCTTTCGCCGAGGGCGGCACGCTGAACCTTCTGACCAACATGCCCTATCCGAAGTCGGGCTATTATTACTCGACCTCGGCACCGCTGATCTCAGGCGGCAAGATCATTGTCGGCGGCGCGGTCAACGACAATTATTCGACGCAGGAGCCGTCCGGCGTCATCCGCGCCTACGACGCTGCCACCGGCGCGCTGGTGTGGAACTGGGATTCCGGCAATCCGGACCAGACGACGCCGCTGCCGGCCGGCCAGACATATACCGCCAACTCGCCCAATATGTGGTCGACGCCGAGCGCCGACGAGAAGCTCGGCCTGCTCTACGTGCCGCTCGGCAACCAGACGCCGGATCAGCTCGGCGCCGGGCGCAGTGCCAATGTCGAGAAGTTCTCGTCGTCGATCACCGCGCTCGACCTCAACACCGGACAGGTGCGATGGGTGCGGCAGACCGTGCACCACGATCTCTGGGACATGGACGTACCGGCGCAGCCGAGCCTGATCGACATCACCAAACCCGACGGCACGGTGGTGCCGGCGCTGGTCGGACCGACCAAGCAGGGCGATCTGTATGTGCTCGACCGCCGCACCGGTGAGCCGGTCATCGCGGTCAACGAAGTGCCGGCGCCCGGCGGCGCGATCGAAGGCGACCACACATCGCCGACGCAGCCGGTCTCCGACCTCACCTTCATGCCGAAGCCGCTGACCGGCGCCGACATGTGGGGCCTCACCATGTTCGACCAGTTGGCCTGCCGGATCGAATTCCAGGGCCTGCGCTATGAGGGTCGCTATACGCCGCCTTCCGTCCAGGGCTCGCTGATCTACCCCGGCAATTTCGGCACCTTCAACTGGGGTGGCGTCGCCGTCGACCCGGTCCGGCAGGTGCTGTTCGGCATGCCGACCTATCTGGCGTTCAAGTCGCAGTTGATCCCGCGCGATCAGGTGCCGCCGCCGGACGAAGGGCGGGGCAGCGAACAGGGGCTGAACCGCAACGAGGGCGCGCCCTATGCGGTGGTGATGGGACCGTTCCTGTCGCCGCTCGGCATTCCTTGCCAGGCGCCGCCCTGGGGCTATGTCGCCGGTGCCGATCTCAGGACCGGCAAGATCGCCTACAAGCACCGCAACGGCACCGTCTACGACATGACGCCGCTGCCGCTGCCGCTGAAGGTCGGCGTGCCCGGCATCGGCGGGCCGATGATCACCGCCGGCGGCGTCGCCTTCCTGGGGGCCGCAGTCGACGACTATCTGCGCGCCTACGACCTGACATCGGGCAAGCAGCTGTGGCAGGCGCGGCTGCCGGCCGGCGGGCAATCGACGCCGATGACCTATACGGTCGCCGACGGCCGCCAGTTCGTGGTCATCGTCGCCGGCGGCCACGGTTCGGTCGGCACCAAGCCGGGTGACTATGTGATGGCCTACGCGCTGCCGAAGTAGGGGCGACAGGGTAACGCGATCTTTCAGAGGTCGCGCCGCCCCTCATCTGTGCCGGTGTCCTTTCCCCGCATAGTGACGGGGAAAAGTGCCCGACTGGGCGATGAGGGGCGGGAATCTTCCGATCGGCCCGTTGTCGATCAGCCAATCCCCAAATGACCCTTCAGGCTGGGCACCGAGCCGAGCACCTTGTTGGTCAGGTCGGGGCCGGCGGCGGCTTCGGCCTGCTGGATCAGCGTCGCGCCGGCCTTCTGGATCTGCGCCATGTCGAGCCCGGATGCCTTGAGCGCGGCGATGCCGTTGATCAGCGCGCCGGCCTTCTCGCCGAGAACGCCGCCAAGCGCGCCCTGCAACGACGACAGAAAACCGCCACCGCCGGCCGGAGCGGCGGCCATGACGTCATATTGATGGGCGAGGTCGTCGGCGCCGGGGATCTTGGCGAAGAACGCCGAGGCGCTGGTGCCTTCCGCCTCGTGTTCGAGCACCGAGAAAATGGTGCCGACGACTTTCTCCGTCGTCGCCTGGTCGAGGCCCGCCTTCTGCGAAACGGTGTTGACGATGTCCTGGACGTTCATGGCGTCACCTCAACCCTGGGTTTTCGTGTTGCGGTTCCGCTCAGTGCGGACCCTGATCAACGATAGTCTGCCTGCATTCACAACCATCGAGCGTAGGGCCAAAGCGGCGGCCCCCGCAAGGACGACCGCGCTGGCGAGGATCGGGGAAGGCATGGTCATGGTCTCGCTTCCTTCTGGGTCTGAGGCACGCGGTCAAGATACCGTCGATAGCCACCTTCCTTCACGATTGTGGCAGCGCCAGCAGGATTTATCGCCAATGACTAAAAAGTGATGACACGGCCGCGCATGGGCACCGGCTTTGCTGCCCGGACGCGGCCGGCGGCATACGCCTGAGGCGATCGACGGCAGCGATGAGTGCTCGACTGGATGATGCCGGCTTGGTCCCTATGTAGCTGGGAATTGAAGCCCGAAGCAGAGGAGCCCATCCATGACGAGACCCGACGCCAAGCCCACCATCACCCAGGCGATGATCGACGCCTATGACGAGTACACGCATCTGACGCTCGATCGCCGCCGGTTCATGGAGCAGTTGACCCGGCTTGCCGGATCAGGTGCGGCGGCGGCGGCGATCGCGCCGCTTCTGGCGGCAAATTCGGCGCAAGCAGGAATCGTCGCCGACAACGATCCGCGCGTGAAGGGCGAGGACATCAGCTACCCCGGCGGCAGCGGCGAGATGAAGGGCTATCTGGTCAAGCCGGCGAACCAGACGGGCAAGCTCGGTACCGTCATCGTCGTGCATGAGAACAGGGGGCTCAACCCGCATATCCGCGATGTGGCGCGGCGCGTGGCGCTGGAAGGCTTCGTGGCGCTGGCGCCGGATTTTCTGTCGCCGCTCGGCGGCACGCCGACCGACGAAGACAGGGCGCGCGACATGTTCGGCAAGCTCGATCCGGCGCAGACCATCGCTGACGGTGTTGCGACCGTCGCTTTCCTCAAGAGCGACAAGGACGGCAACGGCAAGGTCGGCGCTATCGGCTTCTGCTGGGGCGGTGGCACGGTCAACATGCTGGCCGTCAACGCGCCCGATCTCAGTGCCGGCGTTGCCTATTACGGCATGCAGCCGAAGGCCGCCGATGTATCCAAGATCAAGGCGGCCTTGCTGCTGCACTATGGCGGACTCGACGAGCGCATCAATGCCGGCATCGACGCCTTCAAGAAGGAACTCGACGCGGCGCATGTCGACTACACGGTCTATGTTTATGAAGGCGCCAACCACGCCTTCAACAACGACACGTCGGCGGCGCGCTACGACAAGAAGGCGGCTGACCTCGCCTGGGGCAGAACGATCGCCTTCCTTCGGGAAAAACTGAAATGACTTCAGCTGTCATGCCGCCGGCGCCCAGGCGGTTTCGAAGGCCGGCGACAGGGTGAAGCCGGCCGGCCGCGCCGAAACGGGGGGCGGGCGGCGCACGCCTTCCTGCAGGTACCGCAACGCCGACGTCAGCCCGTTCATCGTGTAAGGCTTGGCTATGACGCCGATCGCGCCGGCGAAATGATCGGGGATGCGCTTCGGATTGGCGGTCATGAACACCACCGTCGAACTCTTCCTTTCGCCTATGTACTTGGCCACGTCGATGCCGGACGGCCCGTCACTCAGATGGATGTCGACGAAGGCGATATCGGCTTCGGTCGCATCCGCCATGGCCATGGCTTCCGCCGAAGAGGTCGCCCAGCCGACGACGCTGTGGCCGGCGTCCTCGACAAGGCTCTCCAGCTCCATTGCCAGCAGCGCTTCGTCCTCGATGATCAGGACCTTGAGCGGCTCAATCATGACACATTCCCTTTTTCCTGAGGTTCGTTCGGGATCGAGATAACGACCTTCGTGCCGGGGCCGGTGTCGCGCCATTCGATCTCGGCATGCAACTGGCGGGCGAGCGATTTGATCAGCCGCATGCCGAACGAGGCATCGCCGTTGGCGTCGGCCATGCCGACGCCGTCGTCCGACACCTCGATATTCAAGTGGCCGTCGGGCTGGCTCATTTTGATGCCCAGGCGGCCGGCCGACATTCCGTCGGGCTTGGACTTGAAGGCATGCTTGAGAGCATTGGTGACGAGTTCGTTGACCATCAGAGCGACGGGCGTTGCCTTTTCCGCGGAAATGACGATCGGTTCCAGGTCGAGAGCCGGACTGATCTCAGAGCGCCCCGACGCCGTCAGCAGGTCTGTCACCAGATCCTTGGCGAAATCCGCCACATCGAACTTGCTGACGTCCTTCGACTGATAAAGCCGCCGATGCACCGTGCTCAGGGCTTCGATGCGCTCCAGCATGGTGGTCAACGAACGCCTGATCGCTTCGTCCCGTATGGTCCGCCGCTGCATAATGATGAGGGAAGAGATCATCTGCAGGTTGTTTTTCACCCGGTGATCCACCTCATGCAGCAAGGTGGTCTGCGCCTCGAGGGCGGCTTCCAGTTCCGCGGTGCGTTCCTTCACCGCCTTTTCGAAGCGGTCCTTCTCCGCGTTAATGCGACTCTCCGATTGTTTGCGATCCGAGACGTCGAGCTGCGATGCGAAAAAGAACTGCAAATCGCCTTTGTCGTTCGAAACGGGGCTGATGTAGAGCGCGTTCCAGAAGGTCGAGCCGTCCTTGCGGTAGTTCAGGATATCGACGCTGACATCGGTTTCATCCTCGATCGCCGCGCGTATCTGTTCGACAGCGGCCTTGTCGGTCTTCGGTCCCTGCAGGAAGCGGCAGTTCCTGCCCAGAACCTCATGACGCTCATATCCGGTCAGTCGCAGGAAAGCGTCATTGGCGAACACGATAGGATTGTCCTGCTGTCGGGGATCGGTAATGATCATCGACATGCGGGTGGCGCGGATAGCCGCCGCGAACGGATCGCCCTTGCCGTGCTCGACATGCAGATCGTCCGTCATGTGCCAGGCGTCGGCAGGCTCCCTGGTCCGTTTCCATTCCATTCTGTCACTCCAAGCCATTTTCGCGGGTGACAACGGATCAGACGCCGATTTGGTTCAATCTTGAGCCTTCCTGTCGCAGTTCGTACCGAGAATCAGGTCTCCGGAGTTAGCCGGCCGATGCCGGCTTGTGGAAGGCGACGCCGGCGACCACCAGCGCAATGCCGAGGCAATCGATAAAACCCGGAATCTGGCGCAGCACGACGACGCCGATCAGCGTCGCGGTGACCGGCAGCAGCGACAGCATCAGCGCGAAGCTCGCGCGTGGCAGCCGCGACATGGCGAGCTGGTCGCAGATGTAAGGAATGACCGACGAGCAGATGCCGACGCCGATGGCGGCGAGCAGCAGCGGCAGTGAGAAAAAGGCCGGCAGCGCATCGGTGAAGCCGATCGGCAGCACGACGATGAAGGCGATCGCCATGGCAGCACCCAGGCCGGCGATGCCGCTGCCGGCGCCTGAAGCGGCGACGCGATGGCCGAGTACGATGTAACCGACAAACAGCGCCCCGTTGAGGATGGCCCAGAACAGCCCGATGGGATCGTCGGACCATCTGACATCGATGAGCAGCAAGGTGCCGGCGACGGCGATGGCAAGGGCGGCGAGATTGCGCGTGCTCCTGAGGCCGATCGCCGCGACGCCGATGATGCCGACGAATTCGATCGCCGCCACCAGCGAGATCGGCAGTCGGTCGAGCGCCAGGTAGAACGAACAGTTCATCACCGCCAGACAGGCGCCGAAGGCCAGCAACAGCAGCCGCGTCGTGCCATCGGCGCGTGCGAAGCTTCGCCATGGACGGGTCAGGGGTGCGAAGATGAGTGCTGCCGTGGCGATGCGCAGCCACGCCATGCCGAGCACGCCGACATGCGGGAAAAGCAGCACGGCGAAGGCCGGCCCGAGATAGTGGAAGACGGCGCTGACGCCGAACCAGACATGCGGCGGCAGTTTTTCCGTCAGCTTGCCCAGGGTGAAGTTGCCCGGGGCAGGGGTCGCCGCGAGAGCTTGCGTTTGATCATCCATCGGATCAGTATCGCAGGCAGATTTGCCTATTTATATAGATGATGATTAGCTATTTCGGCTATCTTTCTCCCGGAATAAAGGAGTTTTCCATGAAGCGCCTTCGAACTGAAAGCGCCGATCTCGATGCCGCCGACATGAAGATCCTGCGCCTGCTGGAAAAGGACGCGCGCACCAGCACGGCGGAGCTGGCACGCTCGGTGGGCCTGTCGGCACCGAGTGTGGCTGAGCGCATCAAGCGGCTGCAGGAAAGCGGCGTCATCGAGGCCTATTCGGTCAGGATCAACCCGACGGCACTCGGCCTGCCGCTGTCGGCATGGCTGCGCATCCGGCCAGTGCCGGGGCAGTTGGCCGTCGTGGCCGAGATCATCCGCGAACTGCCGGAGATCGTGCAATGCGACCGCGTAACCGGAGAGGATTGTTTCATCGCGCTGGCGCATGTCGGGTCGGTGGTCGACCTCGAGCGGGTGATCGACCGCATCATTCCCTACGCGATGACCAACACGGCGATCATCCAGTCCTCGCCGGTGGTGGCGCGTTCGGCCCTGGCGGCGTTGAGGCGCCAGGCTTGACCTGCGGGGATTGTTCCGTTCGAGGACCTTATGCGTGGCCGCGCTTCATGCGCGCCTGTTTCAGGATGGCGCGCCAGCGGATCATGTCGAACGGGATCGGCTCGTTGTTGTTGGCGATGTGGAAGATCTCATTGTTGACGTTCTTGAGCGAGCGCCAGAAATCGTAGTCGGTGATGCGCGGATCGGCAGCCAACCTGTCCACCTCGACCTTGATGTCGGTTTTCATGCACTTTCCTCGAACCGGCGCCGCGCCGCCCGTGTCGCTACCTCGATGCAGATCGTTTTCGACCGGCCCGCTGAGTCGCGCAACGGCTCAAATGGCTTGTTCCCGTTAAAACCTTGGTAAGGTTAACGAGGGCGCCGCATCGCTTCAAGCGCCGCCGCCGGTCGACGGCAAGGTTCTGCGATTTTAGATCGCCGGTGTGGCTTTGAAGCCGGAAACGAGACGTGTCGGCATCGCCCTATTTGCGTTTGATGCCGATCGAGCGGCCGGCCCGTTCCGGCATCGGCAGGGCCGAATGGGCGGCGCGCATGTCTTCGACCCTGGCCAGCACATCGGCGGGGAAGGGCGCCACCTTCGGCCCGGACATGTCGACATGCAGCGACAGCGATTCGGAAGTCGCGGCCAGCCAGCCGTCGACATGGCGGATTTCCTGATAGGCCCGCAGCCGCTTGTCGTCATGGTCGATGAGCTGGAAAGAGACCGTGACCTTGTGCTCGAGATGCAGCTCCTGCACGTAGCAGACATGGACTTCGGCGGTGTAGATGGTGAGGCGGCGATCCCTGGCATAGTTCGGTCCCATGCCCATTGCCTCGAAGGCGTCGTCCGAGCAGCGGTCGAACAGCACGTTGTAATAGGCCATGTTGAGATGGCCGTTGTAGTCGATCCAGTCCTTCTCGATGTCCATGGGTTTCGAGACGAAGGGAGTGGGGATGGGCATCGAAACTTCCTTGTTCTGGTGCTGGACAGAGCGTGGCTCCGGAGACTCTATTTGTTCTGACGCAATTTCGGACGGAAAACTGCTTCACACTTTTCCTGGAATTGCTTTACGCATCCATAGACGCATAACAAGCATGGACGCTGGTCCATTCGCGGAGGAATTCATGGCTCTGAGCGACCTCAACCCGGTCGAACGCAACGAGGAAGGCATCGCCGCGGTGCTCGGCATCCTCAAGCAGCAGCTCGGCGAGCGATTCCAGACCGGCCAGGCGATCCGCTCGCAGCATGCACATACCACCACCTACATTCCGACGCAGGCACCGGATGGCGTTGCGTTCCCCGAGACGACGGCCGAGGTGCAGGAGATCGTGCGCGCCTGTGCGGCGCACCGCGTGCCGGTGATCGCCTTCGGCGTCGGCTCCTCGCTGGAGGGTCACACCAATGCTCCGGGCGGCGGCATATCGGTCGACACATCGCGCATGAACCGTATCCTGGCGGTCAATCCACAGGATCTCGACTGCACGGTCGAACCCGGCGTCACCCGCGAGGATTTGAACCGGCATCTGCGCGACACCGGCCTGTTCTTTCCGATCGATCCGGGCGCCAATGCCTCGCTCGGCGGCATGGCGGCGACTCGGGCCTCCGGCACCAATGCGGTGCGCTACGGCACGATGCGCGAGAACGTGCTGTCGCTGACCGCCGTCATGGCCGACGGCGAAACGGTGACGACCGGCAAGCGGGCGAAAAAGAGCTCGGCCGGCTATGATCTGACGCGGCTGCTGGTCGGCTCGGAAGGCACGCTCGGCATCATCACGTCGCTGACCTTGAAGCTGCAAGGCATCCCGCAGGCGATTTCGGGCGGCGTCTGCCCGTTTCCGAGCGTCGAGGCGGCCTGCAACGCGGTCATCGCGACGATCCAGATGGGCATCCCGGTGGCGCGCATCGAACTGGTCAACGCCTTGCAGATGCGGGCGATGAAGAATTATTCCAAGCTCGACTATCCCGAGAGCCCGTGCCTGTTCGTCGAGTTTCATGGTAGCGATGCCGGCGTTGCCGAACAGGCCGAAACCTTCGGCATGATCGCGGAGGAAAATGGCGGCGGGCCGTTCCTGTGGACCAGCGTCGCCGAGGAGCGCACCAAATTGTGGAAGGCGAGGCACGACGCCTACTGGTCGTCGCTGACCCTGCGGCCGGGAGCCAAGGGGCTGTCGACCGATGTCTGCGTGCCGATCTCGCGCTTTGCCGAATGCGTCATGGAAACCGAGGCCGATATCGCCGAGATGGGCCTGATCGCGCCGATCGTCGGCCATGCCGGCGACGGCAATTTCCACGTGCTTGTGCTGATGGATGTGAACGATCCCAAGGAGATCGCGCTGTCGGAAAAGTTCGTCGCGCGGCTCAACATGCGGGCCATCGCCATGGACGGCACCTGCACCGGCGAGCACGGCATCGGCCAGGGCAAGATCGGCTTCCTGCGCCACGAGCTCGGCCACGGCGTCGACATCATGCGCACCATCAAGCAGGCGCTCGATCCGCTTGATATCATGAACCCGGGCAAGATCTTGCCGGGAAACTAACCGATTTTCCGACGCAAGGTTCGTAGGCGGCCAGTCTTGACCGCGCCACCATTCGGGCCGAGGCTTGGCCGGTAGCAGGGCCTGAAGCCAACAGGCGTGCCAGCGGAGGAGGATGCCATGGCGATTTCACGCAAGGAAGAAGCGCGCGCGCTGAGTGCCGACGAACACGATCTGGTGGAGAAGTCTCACCATCCGGCGGTGCAGGAGCTCTCCGACGCCGATCTTGCCGGCCTGGTCAAGCTGTTGCGGGAGCGGCGCGACAAGGCGCAGACCGAAGCACACCGCCGCCGGCGTGAGATCCGGGGCAAGGGCGCGGCGAAGGGCGCTACGCCTTCGAAGGCTGATGGCGGGTCGCAGCTCAAGCTTGCGGTGCTGGCCATGGCCATGCGGCGCCTGAATGGCGAGGCCGAGCGGCGCCGGCAACTGGCCGCCAGCGTTTCGCTGATCGAGAATGCGCGCAAGGCATTGGTGATGAAGCAAGGGGCGGCATCGGACGGCCCCGCCTTCAACTCGCGCACCGCGCGCAGGGGTATGCGGCCGGTGGCGAACCAGAGGGCGCCGGATCTGGTCCGGCCAATGGAACTCGGCCGGCAGCGCAGGGCGGCCAAGGTGGCACAGGCAAAGCGCGACGCACGCTGAATTCGCGGTGATCGCGGGCTGAAATCGTTGAGGACGCCTGCCTACCGTGCGGCAGGCTTCGCCTGTCCGCCCTCGACAAGCACTTGCAGCATGGGGCGGGTTGGCGCGAAGAATGTCGTGCCGGTGTGCGGCGTGGAGAAATCGAGCAGGCGGTCGTAAGCGCCCGGCGGCTCGCCGATATACATGCGCTGCAGCATTTTTTCGGTGACCCAAAGATATCTGGAATAGCCGATGAAGTAGGTGCCGAACTCGTTCTGCCCCGGCCTGCCAAACGGCATGTTGTCGCGCAAAATATCGTACTCGTTGCCGGCGGCATCCTCGATGGTGGCCAGCGACTTGTGCGATTTGCGCGGCGCATCGTCATCGTCGATTTCGATGTTGTCGATCTTGGTGCGGCCGATGATCGCTTCCTGCTCGGGCGTCGGAATGCGCGCCCAGGCCTGCATGTCGTGGAGATATTTCTGGACGACGACATAGCTGCCGCCGGCGAAGTCGGCGTCTTCATCGCCGATGAGCGCAGAGGCGGGCAAGTCGAGGCCGGTCGGGTTGGCGGTCCCGTCGACGAAGCCGAGCAGGTCGCGCGCATCGAAATAGCGAAAGCCGGAAACCTCATCGATGACGCTTACGCCGTCACCGAGATTGTCGAGCAGGATGCGCTCGAACTCGAAGCACATGTCGGGGCGCTCGGAGCGGATGTGGAAGAGGAGATCGCCGGCGGTCGAAGGCGCCGAATGAACGGCACCCTTGATCGGTGCGAACGGTTTCAGTTCCAGCGGCCGCCGATCTGGAGAAAGACGATCCCAGAGATCGCGGCCGATGCCGGCAATGCACGACAGCCGCCCGGAGAGATCGCGGAACCCGACGGTTTTGACGAGATCGTCGAGCCCGCCGAGCACGGAGGCAACCTTGGCGAGCGCGCTCTGCTCGCTGGCGACGGTGACGACAAGAAAGACCGCCGAAAGGGACAGCGGAGCGTCGACACTTTGCGCATCGATCGGCACGCGATCCCAGTTCTTGCCCGACATCCGATTTCTCCGCTTCGCCGGGATTTGTTTCAGATCACCGGAGATCGCGCAACTGGATGAATTGCCTCTTTATCGACACGCGGATGCGGGTAGAGTGCGGCGGAAATTCAACCAACCTGTTCGGAGCTGATGCTCGCACGCCTGTTCGTGATCTTCGGTGGCCTGTTCGTGCTGGTGCTGTGTGCGGCGCTGGTGGTGCCGTATTTTATCGACTGGACCGGCTACCGCGCCGACTTCGAGCGCGAGGCGAGCGCCATTCTCGGCCGCAAGGTGACCGTGCAGGGCGACGCCACGGCAAGGCTGTTACCGTTCCCTTCGGTGACCTTCTCGAATGTCGCCGTCGCCGGCGGCCCCAACGGCCAGCCGGCCATGACGGTCGAGACGTTTTCGATGGATGCGGAACTGGCGCCCTTCCTGCGCGGTGAAGTGCTGATCTTCGACATGCGGCTGGTGCGGCCGAAAGCGACCATCGATATCGCCAATGACGGCACTGTCGACTGGGCGATACGGCCGTCCTCGCCCTTCGACCCCAGCCAGATCTCGATCGAGAAGCTGACGGTGACGGAGGGTCAGATCGAAGTTCGCCATGCCGCTGGCGGGCGCAGCCATCTGTTTTCCGAGATCAATTCGACCGTCTCGGCCAAGTCGCTGGCCGGCCCATGGCGCATGGACGGCACGCTGCGGCTGGACGGGTTGCGCACCGCGGTCACCGCGTCCACCGGCAAGGCCGAAGGCTCAGGACAGATGCGGTTTCGGCTGAAGGCCGATCCGGACGCGTATCCGCTGGTCATCGAGACCGACGGCAATGCCGGCATCGTCAATGGAGCCGCCGTCTACTCCGGCCAGTTCAAGATTTCCGGTGCCGACAAGAACAGCGCCGAGCTGCGCGGCACCGATGGCGAGACGGTGAAAGTCTCGGCCGGTAGGCCCGATCCGGGCTTTCGGCTGAACGGCAAATTTTCGCTCGACCACCAGAAACTCGGGGTCGACGAATTCCGCTTCGAGACCGGGCCGCTCGACAACCCCTACACCGCCGATGGCAAGGCTTCTGTCGATCTCGGGCTGAAACCGAGTTTCGCCATCGAGGCCAATGGCGCGCAGGTGCAGTTCGACGAGGCGGTGGGCGCCGAAGCCGGCGCCGGCCTGACGCTGGACCAGCGCATCGCGGCGTTCGAGCAAGCGCTGCTCGATATGCCGAAGCCGACCATCCCCGGCACGGTCGAGGTCAAGCTGCCGGCGGTGGTGGTCGGCGACACCACGGTGCGCGACGTGCATCTTTCCGCCGAGCCGGTCGATGGCGGCTGGTCGGTGAAATCGCTTGCCGCGACCTTGCCCGGCCGCACCACGCTGGAAGCGGATGGCATGCTGGTGCTCAATTTGGAGGGTCATTTCGGCTTCAACGGCTCGCTGCTGCTGGCCGTGGCCCAACCTTCCGGCTTTGCCGCCTGGCTGTCGAAGGATGTCGACGAGGCGATCCGCCGCCTGCCGGCCGCCGGCTTCAAGGCCAAGGTCGACCTCTCGCAGAAGCGCCAGGCCTTCAGCGATCTCGAACTGATCCTGGGCAAGGCGAAGTTTTCCGGCCGCATCGATTCCAGCCAGCCCGACGATGCCAAGCCCTCGGTGCTGATGCGGCTTGAAGGCGGTGATCTCGATGTCGACGGGCTGGCGGCCTTCGCCTCGATCTTCGTCAGCGACAAGGGCGCCAATCGCTTTGCCGACCGCGACCTCGATTTCCAGATCAAGGCCGGGCCGGTCAACGCCGGTGGGTTGACCGCCGACACGGTCGACACGGCGCTCAGGCTGCGCGACGGGCTGCTCGAAATCGACCGGCTTTCGGTGGGCGGGCTGGCCGGCGCCTCGATCAGCGCCACCGGCCGGATCAAGGATTTCCCCGCGAGCCCGACCGGCAAGCTCGATGCGTCGGTGGTTGCCGTCGATCTGAAGCCGCTGATCGATGTCGCCGCCCAGCACTATCCCGACAGTGCCGTGCTCAAGGGACTGTCGAGCCGTGCTGCTGCCTATCCCGAGCTGTTCCAGGATGCGCGCATCGACCTGGTGGCCAGTGCGGCCGACAATGGCGACGGCACCACGGGCCTGGCGGTAAGCGGGCAAGGCAAGGCCGGCGGCTCGGCCTTTTCGGCGTCGCTGTCGGGGAAGGGGGCGGTGGACAAGCTTCTCGAAGCGCCGGTGGCGCTGACCTTCAACGCCAAGAATCCTGATGCCACCGCGCTGCTGGCGCTCTATGGCCTGCCGGCGCTGCCGCTCGGCATGCTGGGCGAGGCAAACACCGATATTCAGGCCAAGGGCACGTTTGGCGGCGGCCTGGCGACGAATTTCAGCCTTGCCGGCAATGACTTCAAGGCCGGTTTCGAGGGAACGATCGCCGACACGCCGCAAGGCCTCGCCGCCAAGGGCAAGCTCAGCCTCGATGCCGCCGACATCGAGCCATGGCTGATGACGTCGGGCATCGGCCTGCCAGGCATGGGGGCGGGCATGTCGACGTCGCTCGCCGCGCAGGGCGACTACGGCAACGGCCTGCTGGTGCTGGACGAACTCAGCGGCGCCATCAACGAAGCGGCGATGTCCGGCGACGTCAATATCGATGTAAAGGACGGCGTGCCACATCTGGCCGGGGCGCTGGCGCTCGACGAACTTGACCTCGATCCCCTGGCGGTGGCGCTGTTCGGCGACTCCGCCTTTCTGGCCGACAAGGAGGGCGCAGCCAAAGACCGGGCAGGCAAGGGTGGCGTGTGGCCGGCGACACCGTTCAGCCAGAAATCCAGCCTGCCATTCACCGCCGACCTCGACCTGACGACGGCAGCACTGGCCGCCGGCCGGTTCGCCACCGCCTATGACGCCGCCTTTTCGCTCAAGCTCGACCAGGAAGGCATCCGCGTTTCGGATCTCAAGGCGAAGTTGCTGGGCGGGGCGCTGACCGGCCTATTCGAGTTGAAGAACAACAACGGCACCGGGCTGTTCTCTGGCCAGATGAAACTGGCGGGCGCCGATCTGGCGACCGTGCTGCCGGATGCCGGCATCAGCGGCATCGGCGATTTGTCGACGGCGCTGTCAAGCAGCGGCAAATCGGTCGAAGGGATGGTGGCTGCCTTGTCAGGCTCCGGAACTGCGGCGTTGAAGGGCGTGAAAGTTGCTGGCCTCAATCCAGATGCGTTCAGTGCGTTCCTCGCCAAGGCGGATGCGATCGGGCGCGACATCGATGCGGCCAAGACCGCCGGCTTCGCGCCCGAGATCGCCGCTGATGGCAGCTTTGCCGCTGGCGATGCCGACATAGCCTTCACGGTTGCCGGCGGCACGCTGCGGGCGCCGCCGGTCAGCCTGGAAAATCCAGCGGCGACCTTGTCCGCCGACATCACGGCGGATCTCAACGCGGCCACGGTGTCGGCCAAGGGTGCGATCACTTATCAGCCTGGCGACGAGGCGCTGGTCGGCTCCGAGCCGGTTGTGAATTTCACCGCCGAGGGGCCGTTCGGCGCGGTCAAACGAGCATTCGACAGTGAGCCGCTGGCGCAGTTCCTGACCCAGCGCGCGCTGGAGAAGGAGCAGCAGCGCGTCGAGGCGATGCAGGCCGCGCTGCTCGAGAAGCAGCGGCTGCGGCGCGAAGTGCGCTATTACGCTGCGCTGCAGGATGCTCGCGACAAGGCGGCCGAGGAATTGCGCCGGCAGGAGGAGGCAGCGCGGCTCAAAGCCGAAGCTGACGCCAAGGCCAAGGCCGAAGCGGATGCACAGGCTCAGGCTGAGGCGGACGCAAAGGCTCAGGCCGACGCGAAGGCGAAAGCCAAGGCGGACGCAGATGCCAAAGCCAAGGCCGATGCCGACGCGAAGGCGGCTGCCGAAAAGCAGGCCGCCGACGAGGCCGCCAAGGCGCAGGCCGAGCAGGAGCGGCAGAAGGCGGAAGAGGCGATGCGTATTGCCTCGCAGGAAAAGGCAAGGCTCGAAGCCGAACGCAAGGCCGCGCAGCCTCCGAAGGTGGAGCGTGCCCCGCTGCCGCAGGCCAACGACAATCCGCCGCCGGCCAAGCCGAAGGCCAATCCGTTCACGATCGACAATCTGCTGAAGTCGCTGCAGTAGTAGTCGACTACCCACGGTCTCGATCGAGCAGCCGCCGCAGCATCGGTTCGATGCGTGACAGCTCGTCGAGATGCGCCGCCGACAGCTCGGCCAGGCAATCGTCGGCGCGCTCGGTCAGTTGCAGCAGCACGCGGCGATGGTCGTCCTTGTCCTGATCCCTTGTGAC
>NZ_RZQP01000101.1:0-21344 GCF_003998165.1 Mesorhizobium sp. M7A.F.Ca.US.007.01.2.1
AGCTTGCAACCGCAAGCGGCGCTTTCTTCGCGACGGGCGGGCGCCGGCCCAAGCGACGCTTGGCTGCGAGCTTGAGCGCGACCGGCGGCCCCCTGGACAGGGCGCCACGCACTGCGTCGACCATGCTATGCGCCACGAAGTCTGCATTGATGTCATTGGCCAGCTTGGCGGCCGCCTCCTTGTCGTCGTTGCCGGCCTCCGACCAGAATATGATGCCCACCCGCAGAGCGACCTTGGCGCGCTTCAATCGGCGAACCAGAAAGCGGGCGTGCTTGACGGAATCCCGGTTCAGGAAGCCGACCACGACGGTGTCGACAGCGTCGAGTTCGAGGCGACGAATGCTCGCCGGTTCCATATCGGCGAAGCTCGCCCTCGACACAGTGGCGCTCTGGACTTCGAGCACCTGCGCCAGCATGGCGGCGGCGGCATCGTCGAGTTCGCCACGCCCGCCGGCACAAAGAACCGACATGTCGGTGCCATCGGGCAGTTGGGGATCGGTCTCACCCTCTCCCTCCGCCTCTTTTGCCGCATCCGCGCCGGCATCCCCGGTCGCGGCCGGCTCATCGTCCTCAGCCGCCTCCTCCTGGGCGCTGTCGGCGAGATTGGCCACGAGCATCTGGGCGCTGGCCGCCACTTGCCGCCGCTGCTGGTCGCCCATTACGCCACGGATGCGGTCCTGCTCGCCGAGCAGAAGCGCCGGAATGGCGACCTTGTCGTAGAATTCGACCAGATATTTTTCCTCCAGAATTTCCTCGGCATGGTCGGTGGCTTCCTCAGGATCGCTGGCCAGCAGCCGCTGGTAGAGCCGGGCATGAGGCTCGAGCACCGGCTCATTGCCAAACAGCACGTCGAGGAATTCGAACTGCGGCACGTGCCTGCCGAGTACGACGAGGCAGACCGTGAGCGGCGTCGACAAAACCAGACCCAATGGCCCCCAGAGCCAGGTCCAGAAGATCGCCGCGACAATGATGGCCAATGGCGAGAGCCCAGTCCGCGAGCCGTAGAGCCAGGGCTCGATGACGTTGCCTGTGATCATCTCCATCGCTACGAAGAGCCCCGCAGTCCACAGCACCAGCGACCAGCCAGGCGCGACGGCCAGCGCCAGGAACAACGGCAGCAGCGCGCCAATGACCGGGCCGATATAGGGAACAAAGCGCAGTGCCAGCGCCAGCAATCCCCATAGCAGTGCATTGGGTATGCCCAGAACCCACAGTCCGACCGTGATCGGTATGGCGTAGACGATGTTCACGACCATCTGCATAAGCAGATACCGGCCGACCCGCTTGCCGGCCTCCTGGAGCGCCTCGGTGGTTCGGTGAAGATCGCCATAGCCGACAAGCCGGATGAAACGATCGCGCAGGTCCTCGCGCTCCAGCAACATGAAGATGACGACGATGACGATCAACCCTGCCGACGCCAGCGGACTGATCAGCGGGCCGACCAGATTCTGCAGAACCTGGAGCGGCTTTTCGCGCGCGACGACCTCCACTGGCACCGGCTCGCGCCGTGGCTTGTCCGCGGCGGCCTGTGACGGCTCCTGCCTGTCAATCTCCTGGCCGACGCGCTCGATCACCCCGCTCAGTCTGGCAACGATCCCTCCGCCGACGCCGGTTTCCTTGAGGGACCTGACCTTGGTCAGGATGTTTGCCTGATAGAGCGAAATATTCTGCGCCAGTTCGCTGACCTGCGTGGCGACAACAAAGGAGAACAAGGCAAGTGCCGCGAATGCACCGAGCACACTGACGATGACGGCGGGAAGGCGGGGAATGCCGGCTCGCTTCAGGACGGAAACCACAGGGGCGAGCGCGAAGGTCAGCAGCAGCGCGATGGCGATCGGCAGAAAAACCTCGCGCCCGAAATATAGCGCAGCCACCGCCGTCACGATGGTAGCGACGGTGGGCAATGCCATGCGCGGGTGGACGTTAGCAGCGGAAAGTATGCCAGCTAGCCCGGGTTCCGACGGCTGCGTGCCGGTTCGACGATTGGCCGCCACTTGATGCCTCCACACTGCCACTGCCATGATCAAGGATATTTAGCTGGCGTGCAACTGTTGCATCTTCGCGCATGGGCAGCCCGACGACGCGCTTGCCAGCCCCAACAGGAAAGCCGGACGGGCAATTTGTGGTGATGCGTCAGCTCGATTCATTTCGCGACATAGGTCCGGCAATAGTATAGCGATGTTTCCGAGCGGAGGCAGAGCGCCTCCAGATCGGCCACAAGCCTTGTTCCATCCTATCGCCAATATCGAAGACGCGCAGACGCTGGCGCAGGCGATCGTCAACACGATTGCCGAGCCCTTCCTCGTGCTCGATGAGCAGTTTCATGTGCTGGCGGCCAGCCGCTCCTTCTATCAGACTTTCAAGGTCGACCCCGAAGAGACAAACGGCGCCCTGCTCTATGCGCTCGGCGACGGCCAATGGGACATCCCGGCACTGCGCCTGCTCCTGGAGACCATCATCCCTGAGAAGACCGCGATGGACGGCTTCGAGGTCGAGTGTGATTTCCCCAATATCGGCCAGCGCACGATGCTGCTCAACGCGCGCAAGGTGCTCTACGACCACAGTTCGGCCGTCACCATCCTGCTCGCCTTCAACGACATAACGGCGCGCCGCGTCATCGAGCGGGAGAAGGAAGAGCTTTTCGGCCGCACCGAGGACCTGCTGCGTCAAAAGGATGTGCTGCTGCGCGAGATGGAGCACCGGGTTGCCAACAGCCTGCAGATCATCGCCAGCATCCTGCTGCTGAAGGCGCGCTCGGTCTCCTCGGAGGAGAGCCGCCAGCACCTGAGGGATGCCCATCAGCGGGTGCTGTCGGTGGCTGAAGTGCAGCGTCATCTCCATACCTCGGCGGGTATCGACGAGATCGATGTCGGCTCCTATTTGCCGAAACTGTGCAGCAGCCTGGCATCGTCGATGGTCGGGGATGCCCAGCCGATCAAGGTCAACGTCACGGCGCAGGGCGCCAGGATAGACTCGCAGAAGGCGGTGAGTCTCGGCCTGATAGTCACCGAGCTTGTCCTCAACGCGATCAAATATGCCTTCCCTTTGGAGAAGGCGAAGGCGTTGATCCAGGTGACCTACGAGACCGATGGCAGCGACTGGAAGCTGACGGTCTCGGACAATGGAGCCGGCAAAGCCGCCGTCGAGGCGCCAAGCGGGGGCCTCGGAACCGCCATTATCGAGGCGCTGGTCAAGCAGCTCGAGGCCAAAGTGGAGATCATCAGCGACGCCGGCGGCACCAGCGTGTCGGTGACCAGGGCGACGTTCACCTCACGCATACCGCGGGCGGCGTAGCCTTTGCACGACATTCGGGCCAGTTCCGCCAGCCGTGGAACCACTCGCTGCCGCTTCGCTCCGCTGCCGCTTCTCCAGCCGGCCTCTCTTAGCTGAACAGCCGATGCCAGTCGCGCCGGCGGCTCAGCGCTCGCACCGAGTGACGAGAATCTCGCATCGCAAGTGCAATTTGTCGTCCTGTACCCGAAGTGACGTTCGGGGTCGTGTTGGCAGCAATAGTCGTCGCACTCTTAAGTCGTGAAAGCCGTTTTAACTCCGCCGCACCATTAACGGTCATTTCGCTTCTCCCAGAGTATTGGGCACGCATAAAAATAATTCCAAGCGACAGCTTGCCGGAATGTACAGCATATAAAGTTCGCATTCCCTTGAAGCGCAGACGGAACCACAACGCGATTAAATCGTTTTAAAGTCATAAGGGACGTCAACCACCCCTTCAAGGAGAAGAAATGATAAAGATCGTATCGGGTTTGCTGGCGGCCACATTGTCAGTGTCTTTCGCCGCCGCCGCCGCCATGCCTGCCGCCGCCGCCGGGATATTCCTGCCCCAAGCGCCATCCGCTTCATCCGATGTGCGGGCGGTCGACTACAAGCCGTGGATGAAGCACCGGGGCGTCCACCGCAATCGAAATTTTTCGCAAAATGATGGCACCACTTGGAATGGCCATCGCGGCTATCGTGACTATCATCGCGGCTATCGCCGCCATGGCGACTACTGGTTTCCCCTGGCGGCATTCGCCACTGGCGCGCTGATCAGCAGCGCGATCATCAACAACAACCAGAACCGTGTTCACCGAGGCGATGCCCATGTGGAGTGGTGCTACGACCGGTACCGGAGCTATCGCGCTTCGGACAACACGTTCCAGCCCAACTACGGCCCTCGTCAGCAGTGCAATTCGCCCTACTGATAAAGCATGAGCCGATGCCGTCTCAGGCAAGCCCGCTACCGCAAGGTGGCGGGTTATTCTGCACATTGCGTAGATCGAGCCATTCTGGCGGTGTGGTGGTGCAGGATTTCGGGCCCGACACGGCGTGGCCCGCAATGTACTAAAATGCCTGCGCTCTTCCAGCCGAATTATAAATCCATCACGGCGGAACAAGAACGGCGCACAATCGTTTTCTTCAAAAGTGATAGTTTTTCTTTATAGACAACTAAAGATAAAGGGTGCCGTTTTGAACAGCATTATTTGGATAGTCGGAGCTGTAGTTATCGTACTAGCGGCACTCAGCTTTTTTGGCTTGCGTTAAGCCGCTCACCTGACGGCAGGCACAAGAACACAAATCATCAAAAGGGCGGCAAGCGGCGAACATGGCCGGGAGCACTCATAGGAGGCGAATATGGATATCACGACAATTCTGGTCATTGTTCTTATTGTCATTCTGCTAGGCGGCGGCGGCTTCTATGGCCGTGGGCGCTGGTACTAAACCGCGAAGATCACTGTC
The DNA here is from genome assembly GCF_003998165.1 of Mesorhizobium sp. M7A.F.Ca.US.007.01.2.1. Classification (NCBI taxonomy): domain Bacteria; kingdom Pseudomonadati; phylum Pseudomonadota; class Alphaproteobacteria; order Hyphomicrobiales; family Phyllobacteriaceae; genus Mesorhizobium; species Mesorhizobium sp. M7A.F.Ca.US.007.01.2.1. The sequence goes on from NZ_RZQP01000101.1 coordinate 4,734, forward strand.
GGGACCTCGGTCCGACACCCAACTTAGTCAGCCCGCGTCCTCAGCCAGGGGCGCGGCTAGCCATTTGGTTTCGCGACGAGATCCAGCCAACCCGGTCGCCCGCGAAGCCTTCAAAGGCGAAGCCCATCGCAGTAGCTCATAGTGAAGAATTATCTTATCGCTGCCGCCGCCGGTCTGTCCTCGTCGCCGGTATTGGTGCGGCCATCGCAGAGGACGTCATCGTGGTTGCTCCCAAACAGCAGACCGACCTACGCGAATACTGCACAAGCAGCATCTTGCGTCGATCAGCCTGCCGGGCGTCGAACTCAATGTCGGTTCGGCTCTGCCCGACACCATCGAACCTGCATGCGATCGACGTGCCCAACGTGAGATACAAGTACGTCGTCGTTGCAGATCACGCGATTCTGGTTGATCCGGATTACCCGCAGGATCGTGCAGGTTATCGATTGACCAGCCCTCGAAGGAACAAACGCCTTGCTGATGTGTTGATAGACACATCGAACACCTTGAGTGTTTGGTCGCTAAAAAGTCCGCTTCCAAAGTCCCCCTCTGGAGTGCGGGTTTTTTGCGCCTCCCACCCTACCCATGCCGGTGTGCCTTCCGATCCGAACTGGTCGTTGGGAGGGTTTCCAGAAACCTTGCCCAAGGGGCTGAGCACTCCGATGGCGCCAAGGGCGGCCGCCCTGATGCGATGATGATGTTCAAGGTCCTGGTTCTGCAGGCGCTCTGCAGTCTCTCGGACGACCAGGCCGAGTTCCAGATCCATGACCGACTTGATTCTGTGCAGGTCGCCGTCCGGCGGCCGCATGTGACGTAACCGACCTCTGTCCGCTTTGGGCCAATCCAGGCCCCATGTCATCGAGTTGAACGTCCGGAATTTGCTCAGCGTGCCCAGAAGCTGCCAACCTGCTTCCGGCCCACTTCGGTCATTCACGGCCGATAGCCGAAGTGAGCCATTGCTGTTGACGTCGAAAACACATGGGCCGCCACTACATGTTCGCCTTTTGTGCTTCGAAAGTCGCATACAGAGGCAGACTTGAATTCGTGCAATAATTCAATCTGTTCGCTTGAGGTCGCAGGCGAGTTCCGTTGCGGCCGAGATTACCCGTAGCATCTGGGCATCCGGCGCTGCAGTCGCTCCGATAGATTGCCCCCAGACAGGCTCCCGGGTTCTAAGGATCAATCGCGATCCCGAGAATGTTCGACATTCGGGCGGTGTTTTGCAACTCCCTGTCAACGCGAAATGGCCTCACCCCGGCACACAGCCAAGAACCTTGCTCAAGGGCGACCTATACCCGAACGCCAACACCCCTATCTTGAGATTTTCCTGTCGAGCCGCGGTCGAACACTCCTATAATTGTGACCGGAGACTTCCCCATGCCATTTCGATTCGTTCACACCGCCGACATTCATCTCGACTCGCCGCTGCGCTCGCTGGCCCTACGAAACGGCGACCTTGCCGAACTCGTCGGAGACGCCAGTCGCCAAGCGTTTGTCTCGATCGTCGATCTCTGCCTTGCGGAACGTGTCGATGCGCTGGTCATTGCCGGCGATCTCTACGACGGCGATCAGACGTCGATGAAAACCGCCCGCTTCCTGGCGTCGCAGATGACACGGCTGCACCAGGCCGGCATTAGGGTCTTCAAGATCCGTGGCAATCATGACGCGCTATCGCGCATATCGAAGCAGCTGGTGTTCCCGGAGACGGTCACGATATTCGGTGGCCGTCCCCAGTCCGTGCTGCAGACAGCCGCCGGGCTCGACGTCATGTTTCATGGCTTGAGCTTTGCCAGCCCCAAGGCGCCGGACAGCCTGCTGCCCAAGTATTCAGTGCCGCGTGAAGGCGCGATCAATGTCGGCATTATGCATACCAGCCTGGCCGGATCGCCCGGCCACGACGTCTATGCCCCCTGCAACGCCACCGACCTGCATGCCCATGGCTTCGACTACTGGGCGCTTGGGCACATCCATGTCCGCCAGGTCCATCCCGGGGCGAGCACGGTGGTGATGCCGGGAATTCCACAGGGCAGGGACATCAATGAGGCCGGGGAGAAATCCGTCACCCTGGTGACGATACGAGACGACCGCACCGTAGAGATAGAGGAGAGGCTGACCAGCATCGCGCAATTCGAAAGGGTGAATGTCGACCTGACCGAAATGGAGGAATGGTCCGATGTCGTCGGACGAGTCCGTTCCGCACTCGAACGTGTTCGCGCCTCTGTCAAATCCCGTCATGCCGTGGTTCGTCTCGACCTGACCGGTGCGTCACCTTTGTCCTGGGCCTTGATCCGTGATCGCGACCTGCTGCTCGCAGAGGCCGAGCAGGCCGCGGAGCAGACGGGAGACACTTGGGTGGAGAAGCTCGAGCTCAAAGTGTCTCCATCCACATCCCAGACCTGCGAGGAAGCCGCCGACCCGATTTTCGAGCTCGCTCAATCCATGCGCGCCGATGCCGGCTCGGACGCGTTCCGAGCTGAGGCGAGGGCCTTGGTCCAGAAGATGGTCGCGGATCTTCCGCCTGACGGGCGCGATTTCGCCGGCAAGGACGAGGCTGAGCTGGAGTTGTTCCTCGATCGGGTGCTTGCCAACGGCGCAAATCTGGTCACCGCCCGCCTCAAGGCCGGTGGATCACAATGAGGCTGCGCCGCCTTGACCTCATCCGCTACGGCAAGTTCACCGACAGGACGATCGACTTCGGGCCGAAACCGGAATCCGGTCCCGATCTGCATATCGTCTTCGGCCTGAACGAAACCGGCAAGTCGACCGCGCTTTCTGGCTATCTCGATCTGTTGTTCGGCATCGAGGAACGCAGCCGCTACAATTTCCTGCACGAGTACAGTGCGATGCGCATCGGCGGGGTGCTCGAACTCGGCGGCGCGGAGCACACCTTCACACGCACGAAACAGCGCACCAACTCATTGTTGGACGAGACTGGCCAGCCGGTCAGCGAAATGGCGATATCGGCACATCTGGCTGGCCTGTCTCGCGACGCATACGAGACCATGTTCTCGTTGGACGACGAAACGCTGGAAGCAGGTGGAAAATCAATCCTGGAATCGCGCGGCGACCTGGGCAAGCTGCTGTTCACGGCCAGCGCCGGCCTCGGGCACGCAAGCGATACATTGAGCGTGCTCGAGGCCGAAGCGGACAGGCTCTATCGCAAACAGGCACACGGAACCGAACTTGCGCTGCTCAAGAAGCGGCTTGCGGAACTGAAGGCCAGTAAGGACGCGGTCGACACCTTGGCGTCGAATTATGAGAGCCTTGAAGCCGAGCGTCTCGACGCGACCGAAAAATACGACCGCAGCATCGCCGAACGGTCGGTGCTGTCGGCTCGGCTCGAGACCATCGCGAAGTATCTTCGGGCGATCCCGATTCTTGCCGATATCCGGCGTAAGCAAGCCCAACTGGCCGATTTGCCTGAGATCGCTTCACCGGCACGGACCTGGACCGGCAGTGTCGCCGACATGATCGAGGCCGACGCCAGCCTGAGAACGCGGCTATCCGCGAACCAGGACGAGCTCGAACGGGTGACATCGAAAATCGCCTCGGTCGACGTGGACGTGGTGATCCTTGCGATTTCCGAACGGGTTCGCGGCCTGGCCGACCGCAAGGTGCGTCACGTCTCGGCCGGCCTGGACCTGCCAAGTCGCAGGACGGAGCTGCAAATCCTCGACAATTCCGTGGCGAACTGTCTTGCCGCCCTTGGAAGGTCCTCCGAGCCAGTTCCTGCCAAACTGCTCTTGCCTGCTGCAACCATTAGCGCTGTGCGCACCATGGTCGAGCAACGATCCGGGATTGCTACCAGCGTGCGCGTTGCGCGCGAGGAGGCCGCGGCAGCCGCTGACGCGCTCCAGGCGGCACGCGACCGGGTCGGCGAAGAACGGGCCGTGCCGGAGCCTGCCAGGGCAAGGCTGGTTTCGGCTTTGTCTAGGGCCAAGGCCAGCGGCTACATGAGGGAGACAAAGGAGTCGCGCGAGGCCGCCGATGCAGGCGCAATTCGATGGCAGGCCGCGATCGCGCGTTTGCACCCCTGGTCGGGCGACTCTCAGGCACTGGCCAGGGTCGCCATTCCGAATGCTGCGCAGCTTGGCGCATGGAAGGCGCTGGCAGCAGAGCTCGGGAAGGGCAGGGGCGTCCTTTCCGATCGTCTTGCCGAGCACCAGGGCAATCACGACTTGCTTTCGGCGCGGCTGGAAGCCCTTCGTGCCTCTGTCGATGTCACCGACGATGATGCGGCCGACGTCATTCGGCGTGCCCGCGACGACGCCTGGGCAAGGCATCGCCATGACCTGACTGGGGAAACGGCGGATGATTTCGCGGCAACACTGGCCCGAGACGACAGTGTCGGCGCAGGCCGTTTGGCCAACGCTCGGGAACTGGTCGAAATTCGCAGCACAAACCGCAACCTCGTAGAAACCGCGGCCACTATCGCGCATGCGCGTGATCAACTTGCCCGGAATGGCTCAGATCGGGAGGCTGTGCTCTTGGAAATACGCACAGTCGCCAGAGAGCTGCTCGGGCCGTGCCAGGAAACATCCCCCGAACAGCTGATCGAACTGATCGAGGATCGTATCGCTGCCCGCATCGATGCGCTCGCGGCCTGGGAGGAGATCGAGCTTTCGCGCAAGAAGGCCGAGCGGGCGGTTGATGAGGAAGGTCGAATACGCCTGGAATTGAGCCGCGCGCTGGCGAGCGTCGGCGTCGGTTCGGATGTTGGTGACAGCCTAGAGACGGTCATGGCCGTGGCAGAGCTGTTTCTTGAGAGACAGTTCAAGGTGGACGCAGAGCGCACCGAGGCGCTCAAGACGGTTGGAACAAGGCAAGAGGATCTGGCCGCCAGGCGCCGCGCTGTCGAAGTCGCGGAGCGACGTGAGGATGAATGGCAGGCCGGTATTGCCGAAGCGCTCAAGGGGACCTGGCTAGAGAGAGGCATCTCGGTGCCCGGCATGGGCGGCGTCCTTGATCAACTGGCTGAACTGTCCAAGAGCCTTCAGGACCGGGAGGCCATGCAACTGCGCATCGAAAAGATGGTGGCCGACAGGGACAATTTTCTGGTCGAGGTTACCGCCGTTGCAGCCGATGCGGGCGAGGCGGACGACGACGAACCGGAACAGCTGGCGATCCGCCTTGCCCAGCGCCTGGAGCGCGCCGAGCGCATGCGCGAGGCCAAAGCAAGCCTCGTCAATGACCTGCAGCGCCTGCAGGATCAGCGTGAGATCCTCGATGCAGAGGTTTCGGCACATGAGCGCCGCAAGAACGAGGTCCTAAGCGTCTTTGGCGTGGTCACGCTAGCGGACGTCGTGCAACGCGATGAGCTGCTGCGCGACAGGGATCGCCTGCGCAAAACCGTGGCCGAGCTTGAGGAGCAGGTTTTTTCCGAGCTCGCGGTGGAAGGGTTCGAGCAGGCGCGTTCGATATTGGATGGTGTCGATCTCGACAGTATCGCAATCGAGAAGGCGGAAGCCGAGCAACGGCTTCGCGCTTCTGACGAGGCAATACAGCACCAGCTCATTCGGCAGACGCGCGCGACCGACAAGCTGGACGCTATTGGCGGCGACAGTGCTGTTGCCCGCATAGATGCCGAACGGCGCACCGTCCTTCTGGAAATCGAGGAAAAGGCCGTCCGCTATATCGAGCTGAAATTGGGAATAATGTCGGCTGGCAATGCTTTGCGCGTCTACCGTGAACGTCATCGCTCCGGGATGATGGAGCGCGCATCGGACGCATTCGCTCTCATGACGCGCGGCCAGTACTCTGGCCTGACAACCCAGCCCGTGAAGGGTGGGGAAGTGCTCATCGCGTTGCAGCGCGACGGGCAATCCAAGGTCGCCGACGCGCTGTCAAAAGGGGCACGTTTTCAGCTCTACCTGGCGCTCAGGCTTGCCGGGTATTACGAGTTCGCACAGTTTCGACCCGCAGTACCATTCATCGCCGACGACATCATGGAGACCTTCGACCATGTCCGGTCGGAGGAGGTTTTCAGGTTGTTTGGGGAGATGGCAAGTGCAGGACAGGTAATCTACCTGACACATCACCAGCACCTGTGCGAGATCGCCAAGACTGTAGTGCCGGGCGTAGCGGTCCATGAGCTCGGATGAGATTGGACTTACTTGATGCGCTGCGGAAATACCGTGCTGTTCGATTTTCCCCTTAGCTAGTCTAATCGACATTTCCAAGCGCCGGCTTTGGCGTCAGCTTTGCGCCTGAAGCCGGACCTAGAGGCCAGCTTTGCCTATTCCGAAAGCCGACGTTGCAGGCGACCGCTCGGGAGGTCGCCGTCGCGCCGCACGCGGTCATTTTCAACCTTGCGATTGAATGGCTACTTTGGCCGGTTTAACGGACGTGGGTAGCCATGCGCCTGTCGGCCTCCACGGGCATTGTACGCTAAATGCAATGCAATGGCGGTTGTACAAAAGGTGACACCGGCGCTGATAAAGAAGACAACGCTCAAACCTGCTCGATCGGCAGCCCATCCCAACGCCGGGCTTCCTAGAGCCATCGCGACGTCCAGAAAGGCCGTGTAGATGCCCATCGCCAAGCCGCGGTTTTCCGGAGATGTGCCACCAACCGCCTCCACGCCAAGCCCGGGGTAGACCAGGGAGTAGCCTAGACCCGCCAGCGCGGCTCCGAAGGAAGCAAGCACACTGCTTCGTGCCAACCCGATGAGCAGAAGCCCAGCTGACTGCACGAGCACGAACAGCAGGGCGATCTTTGCACCGCCGTATCTGTCAGGCAAATGACCGCAGACCATACGCGCTGCGATCAGCGCAGCTCCAAACGCCGTAATCCAACCCAGACCGGTCGCCAATGATTGTCGGCATACAGAAGGGAGCTGAGGCAAGGACTGAGCAGTAGCCGACGCTGGCGAGTGCGGCACCAAGTCCTGGCAGCCATACCGCGTCAAAAACCGCTCTCAAATCGGATTCTCTCTGCCGCAACTGTATCCGAGGGTTCGGCGCTCGCATGAGTGATCCCAGGACGAGCAACGGCAATAGTGTGGTCAGCAGCCCTATCGCCGCAAAGCCGTAGGCTGTGAACAACATGGTTCCCAATGGTCCGCTGAAGGCCAATGCCGCGAACATCGCAGTGCCGACCCATGCAATGACTTTCCCCGAATGCCCGGCATCCACGAGCGCCAGGCCCCAGGCCACGCCACCTGTGATGATAAAGCTCTCGGCACCGCCCAGCACCGCGCGTCCGACGACGAGAATCGAGACGGAGAGAACGGGCGAATGCGCGACGGCAACGGACAGGAGATAGAGCAGCCCGGCAGCCGCTGCCGTAACCAGGCCCACGAGAACGGCTCGTTTCCCTCCGTTCCCGTCCGCAAAGGAACCCGACCACACGCGTGAGACCAGGGATCCCGCGAACTGCGTTCCTGCAACTAGGCCGACAACGACACTACCGAATCCCAGATTGTGGCTGACGTGCAGTGGAAGAACAGGCAACGCTGCGCCGATGACAACAAACCCGGCCAACACCGCCCCCATGCTTGGCAGCAGGGTAACCGCGACCGAACGCAATGGTGTTGACGATTTCGGCAGGTGTGTCATTCGTCGAAGCAATCTGATGACGTTAGTTGGCGGAGGCTTCAGTTCGGATCACCAGGGTTGGTTGGCGGGCCCGACAGTGAACTCGTTGATCGTGGTGTCTTCCGGTGCATCGATGGCGAACGCAACGACGTCAGCGATCCGGTCCGGCGAGATTCCGTATTTGTCATAGGTGTTCTGCATCGCGGCGGCCGTACCTTCGTCGCTGATCGTTTCAAGCAGCTCCGTGTTGATCGCGGCCGGATAGATGGTCGCGGTGCGGATGTTAGTGCCTTCCATGGCGGACTCCATGCGCAGCACTTCCATGAAGTCGCGCACGAACCATTTCGTGCCTCCGTAGACCGCGCCGTTCGGGTAGGCCTTGAGCCCGGCGACTGAAGAGGTGGCGATGATGTGTCCGGATTTGCGTGCTAGGAACTCCGGCAGCACCGCGGCGACGCCGTTCAGGACGCCCTTGACGTTCACGTCGACCATCTGGTGCCAGTCGTCGGTCTTCAGTGCCGATAGTGGCGAGATCGGCATGAGGCCAGCGTTCAGGAACATGACGTCGACGCGGCCGAACGCGTTCCTGGCCAACTCGACGATAGCGTCGTTGTCGGACTGCTTTGTCACGTCCAGTTCCTTGTAGGCCGCCTGACCGCCGTTGTTCGCGATCTCGTCGACGATCCGCTTCAGCTTGTCAGCGCGCCGCGCGCCAAGCACGACCTTGGCGCCTTTGTTCGCGAGCAGCTTCGCGGTTGCCTCACCGATGCCCGATGAAGCTCCGGTGATGATTACGACCTTGTCCTTGATCATGGCAGTTCTCCAAAGTTGATGGTTTGATTTCTCAGGCGCCGTATTGTGCGTCCGTCACATGCTCCATCCAGTCGACGACCTTACCGTCCTTAACCTCCTGGAGCGCGATATGGCTCATCGCTGTCTTGGGCGACGCCCCATGCCAGTGCTTCTCTCCCGGCGCGAACCAGACGACGTCACCGGGCCTAATCTCCTCGACCGGGCCTCCCTCGCGCTGCACGCGGCCTCGGCCGGAGGCGACGATCAGCGTCTGGCCAAGCGGATGAGTATGCCAAGCCGTGCGCGCGCCGGGCTCGAAGGTCACCTGAGCGCCTTGGACTCGCGCGGCGTCGAAAGGGTTGAAGAGCGGATCGATCCGCACCGTGCCGGTGAACCAGTCAGCCGGTCCCTTGCCGGAAGCCCTGCTGCCCGCGCGAAGAATGTCCATCATTGATCTCCCTTGTGTCCTCAGATGCGTTCGATGCGGAGCGAGAACTCGCCGCGCACATGCAGGGCCTGCTCGCCCTCGTCGAAACGGCCGAGCCTGATCAGCCCGGGGTGGCGGTAGTCATCGTAGAACATCGCCAGGTTGCCCCAGGGCATGAAATAGCAGAGGTCATAGGGCTGCTCGTTGGCGAACGACCGCTTCCCTCCTCCGTTAGCTTGCGCGGCAGATAGGCAATCTTCTCGTTATGCGCGTAGTCCTCGATCTTGAGGTCCAGCGGCAGCATGGAGAAGAAGTCGCGCTCCGACGGATTGTCGTAGAGCGTGGCGGTCATGGTGCGGCCGTTAAAAGTCATCCCTATCTTCATGTCGCAGGGCTCCTGGCTGACTGGGGCCTTGCTCTCTCGGCTGGCGGCTGCGCGCGGCAAGGCCGTCACCGCGAGCGCGGCGCCGAGCAATGTCCGGCGGCTGAGCGTCGCATGCTCGATGATCACTGCGAGGATCTCCGGGCCATATGCGATGCGGCGAAGGCGGCGAGCGCCGATCCGCAGAGCAACACCGAGCCAAAAGTGAACGCTCCCCACCAGCCGACCGTATCGAAGAGCGTGCCGCCGATGGCGGCGCCCCCGGTGATGGCGAGCTGGATGACGGCGACCTGCAGCCCGCCGCCAGCCTCCGCGTCGTCCGGCAACGTGCGGCTGAGCCACGTGCCCCAACCAACGGGCGCGGCCGTGCCGAAGAAACCCCAGGCAACGAGCAGCAGCGCTGTGGGAACTGGCGAGGCGCCGAGGGCGACGAGCGCAACTGCTAGCGCGGCCATGACCAGCGGGATGACTATGAGAATGCCGAACAGGCGCGTCCGCAAACGCCGGCCGACGCACCAGGTACCGAGGACCCCCGCCAGCCCCATCGCCAGCAGGATCGCCGAAAGCGCGGCGATATCAAGCCGGGTGACGCTCTCGAGGAAGGGGCGCAGATAGGTGAAAAGCGCGAACTGGCCCATGAACAGCATCATGATCGACGCCATGCCGATGGCGACTGGAAGACGGCCCAGCAGCGCCAGCGGATTGCCTGGACGTTTCCTTTGGCGCGGGGGCAGCGCTGGAAGGCTGATCCACTGCCAGACCAGCGCCAGCAGACCGAGCGGCACGACGAGAAAGAAAGCGCCGCGCCAGCCGATATAGGCGCCAAGAAAGCTGCCTAGCGGCGCGGCGATCGTGGCCGCGATCGCATTGCCGGCGTTCAGCATGGCGAGGCCCTTTGGAACCATGCCTTGCGGCACGAGGCGCATGACGATCGCGGTCGACATCGACCAGAAGCCGCCGATCGCGACACCGAGCAGCGCGCGGCCAACCATGAGAAGTGCAAAATTCGACGCAAAGGTCACTGCGAGCCCGGATACGATCAGGAGAACCGTAAAGCCGGTGACGACCAGCCGGCGGTCAATTCGCCGGGTGAGGCCCGCGACCAAGAGGCTGGTCACGACGGCAAAAGCACCCGAAACCGAAATCGCCTGTCCGGCGCGGCCTGCGGTGATGTTGAGATCGGCTGCGATCGGGGAGAGCAGGCTGACCGGCATGAATTCCGACGCGATAAGCACGAAGACGCACAGCGCCATCGAAAGCACCGCACTCCATGCGGCGCGGTCTTTGAGGGACCTTGTGTCGTAGGTTGTTTCCATAATTGGCATCCTTGCAAGGCGACCGGGAGCGGATCAGCCGCGATCCCCGTCGCCATGCCCGGAATATATCGACGCGGAACCCATTCTATTAGACTGAGGAATTCGCATGGACTTATCTGCTTGTGATATAAATGCCGTCGGAGGTGACCTATGCAGCGGGATGGCATGAAGGATCTTCTGTGGTTCGTGGCGGTCGCCCAGGAACGCAGCTTTACCAGGGCGGCGGCCAAGCTCGGAACCTCGCAGTCGACTCTGGGTTCGACGATCAAGGAGCTGGAATCTCGTCTTGGCGTCCGCCTGCTGACGCGCACGACGCGGAGCGTTGCCCCGACCGAGGCCGGCGAGCGGCTTTTCCAATCTCTTGGCCCGCGCTTCGACGAAATCGAGGCCGACCTTGCAAGCCTGGTGGCCTTTCGCGACAAACCCTCCGGAACGGTCCGCATCATGCTATCCGACCATGCGCTCCAGACGACTGTCTGGCCGAAGCTGCAGCCCGTGCTTGGCGACTATCCCGACGTGCGCGTCGAGCTCTACAGCGACAACGGCATGAAGAACATTGTGGAGGAGCGCTTTGACGCAGGCGTGCGGCTGGGCGAGAGCATCGACAGGGATATGATCGCGGTGCGGATCGGTCCGGATTGGAGGCTCGTGGCCGTGGCTTCGGAGGAGTACTTTGCCCACCATCCGGTGCCAACCACCCCCCAGGATCTGGTCGATCATGACTGCATAAACATGCGACAGGCGACTTTCGGCGGATTGTATGCCTGGGAATTCGCCAGGGATGGGCGCGACCTTCGCGTGCGGGTAGAAGGACAACTTACCTTCAATTCGTCCATACCCATGATCGAGGCTGCGATACGCGGTTGCGGGATCGCCTATGTCCCGGAAAATCTCGTAAGCCCCCACATCGCCAGCGGACGCCTCAGGCTGGTGCTTGACGACTGGAGTCAGCCATTTGCGGGCTATCACCTCTACTACCCGAGCAGGCGGCAGCTCTCGCCTGCGATGGCGGTGATCGTGGAGGCGCTCCGGCATCGAATCTGACGCCAGCCAAGCCACTCCTTGTGCTGGGTTGTGAGGGATGATGCGGGTGGCGACGTTCCACCGCAGATCGCGGAGGCCTTCACCGTTAAGATCTTGCGACAGCAACGATCATCATCCAGCCAACTTTGAGCTTGTTTGCGATGGCTGCTCCAGGCAGTTTCGCCCTGACACCGGACAGTTCGTTCAACGGCCGAGGAGCGGCCGGTGTCGAATCAAGAAAGCTGGCGCAGATCCAGCTTGATCGGCCTCTCGGCCTTCTGAGAAAAGCGCAGACCTCGTTGCATTGGCCGCTGGATCGCCGATCGCGCTATCGACCAAGCCCTCGCGAACTAAGGTAAGGCCCGTTCGGCTCCTGCAACATGGGGACTTCTCGCCGACATCGACGCCAAGGGCACTTGCGCCTTCGTAAAGCGTTCTCCTGGCAGAGATGCGGTGAGGTGCGGCGCGCCATGATCATGAAGAGAACGGATGGGTCGAGTTCCAATGACGATGTCCCAACGGGCGCATCGGCTTCGTTCCCCTATGACAGGATCACCGTCGAACGCTTCCGGAAGAGTTTTCCCCGGGCCCGTTGGAGCGATGAACTCAAGGCCTGGTTTGTCCCGGGAAAGACCGCCGCTCGGCGTTTCAATCGTTGGCTGGAGCAAGAATTAGCCGGATCGAACGTGCATGCTGACAGCAGGGGACGCGACGCCTACGCCTTCGATCCTATCGTTTCCAAGTACCTGCTCGTGCACCAGGATCGGCTGGAGGTGCAAACACCATATTCTCGCTCGGTGGTAAACACGATGCGCGACGTGCCGTTTGCGTCCTGGGATCCCGACAGGCGCGCTTGGACAGTGCCTTTTCGCTCCTACGAACAACTGCATCGACGCTGGGCGGAAATCGAGGCTGCCGCCATTCGCAACGAGCCCGAAGCGCGAAAGCAGCGCGCGGCGCAGAGGCGCGGGTCTCCGCAAGACCTGGCGTCACGTGCACGTGCTATAGAACGCCGCCGCAGGCGCTATCCGCTCGACCCCGCCGATCTTCCACCTTTTGGCCGGCCCGTAATGACACGAAGCTTTGGTGTCGTCGTCTTCGTCGGATGCGATGGTGACTCCGTCGACGGCGAGATACTTCGTTCCCACTACTCCGACCTTCCAGACCACCATAATTATGTCTGGGGGCGATGGCGTCCCGCCGACCTCGATGAGCTCATCAAGACCTGGCCCTCGCGATCCAAGACGAAGATCGATGGAGCAGTTTGGTGGCAGCCGACTCTCGACGATTTGAGGGCCGCAAGAAAGATGGCTCGCGCATTGGAGAGAAGGCGGACGCGGCTGCGAACAATTACCCGCCGTTGATGCTCTGCTCGATCTGCCGGGCCGAGGCTAGGATGCCGTCAAAGCTTGGCGGGGTGCCGAAGATCATCGCAGTCGTGTTGGCGTAGTCGCGCGCAAGCGCATCGACCATCTTGGTCGCGGGCTCGATCGCAAAGGTCCCCGGCACTGCCGAGGCAAGATCATAGTCCGGCCGATCGAAAAACATGCGCGCGTGACGCACGCAATCGGCGCCAAGATCGAGGTTGGCGAGCGCCGCTCTCCCGGTTTCCGACTGCATGAGGCAGTGCAAATCGTAGTAATGCCGCGAGACGCGCTGACCTTCCTGCCGTAGTTCACCACGCCGCTCATACCAGCGGCGCAGCCCATGAGCGATCACCACCTTATCCCAGAAGGTCCGCGTCGCCTCGATCGTGGTGACGTCCGGCACGGCGAGGTCAACGCCGGCTGCTTCCTCGGCGACATAGGGAGTAATCGTAAGAGGCCCATGGGGATCGAGCGCTGATTTTGCGCCGGATTCAAGACGTATCGCCGGTCGGACATAGGCGCCATCGCGCGGCTCCACTTCGGGATACCAAAGCAGCAGGGTTTGCCGATCGGGATCGGCGTCATCGATTTCCACGCGCCCCGCCCCTTTGGTGACCTCTGTCAACTGGGCGGCGAGGAACGCATTGAGCGGGCCGGTGATATAGGCGCGACAGGCATCTCGGATCGCGTCCAGTTTGGCGCGGCGCTTCTTGTTCGACAATGCCTCCAGCTCTTCGACCGACGCAGGCTCCTCGAGGTCATCGCGGAACACGGTGACGTCGATATCCTCGGAGAAGCGCTTGATGAGGTCGTAGCCCTTCGACAGCGACGTGCCGCCCTTGAAGAGCAGCCGCGGTTCTCCTGCCGGCCGTTCGTGATAAAGCGCGTTGAGGGTCCAGCAGACCCAGAAGTCCTTTTCGACATTCCCGACCGGCGCGCCGATGCGGTTGGCCGTGGCGAGGAATAGATCGAGCCGATCACGCGGCGGTGCGGCAATAATCTGACGGTAGGCGGCGGTCGTCATGGCTTGCCCTCCGGCCCAGCTGTTGTGTTGAGGAGTTGGCGGAGGAACTCCTGCATCCAGATCGGGACGGCTGAAAGACCGGCGCGCAGATCCTCGCGGATCGCCTGGCCGTGCTTGGGGTCGGAAAGCAGGCGGCGCAAAGCAGTCTCGATCCGCTTGCGCTCGCTGTCTTGGGTCAGCATATCCTGCATCCAATGCAGGGCTTGGACGACCCGCATTCCCGGTCGATCCGCCCAATAAAGGCGGCTCGGCGCCGCATACTTGAAATAGATTTCCTGGCTGCCGAGTTTGATCGGCTTCAATCTCGCATCGACCAGTACCTCGATCCGCGCGGGTACGGCCGTCGTAAGCCCAAGATCGTTGGCGGCCGTCATGCCATCGATGACGGTGCGCGCGTTGTCGCGGCGTGTCACCGCCCGGATCACGGCGCGATAGTCCGGCACGGTGGCGCGGCCGGTCAGAGTATTGGTCCGCGGGCGGTCATAGAGACCGCGGTCAATCCGGCGAAGCTCTTGAGCCGCTGCCAGTCGCTGCAGGGTCTTGTCCACCGCGGAACGGGTGCCGAGATCGGCAAAGTCGCCGGGTGTCCAGACCTCCTCGGGCTTGGACTGGATGCGCGCGAGCACGCGAGAGCGAATATCGGTGTCGTGTTCGACCGCTGTCATGTCCGAAATATGCGACAAGTTTCGGACGATGGCAAGCGAGCTTCGTCCGAAGAATGCTACAAATTTCGGACAAAGCGCGAAATCTGGAACCACTGCAGCCGCTCAAACTCGGGTTATTCAAGCGCGATCCAGGCCGGCGCATGATCGCTCGGTTTCTCCCACCCTCGCGTCTCAACATCCACCCCGGCATCGCGAAGCTTGGGCGACAACGAGGGACTGACCAGCAGATGGTCCATCCGCAGGCCAGAACTCTTGTCGTAGCCGCCCCCATAGGAGTGGTTCCAATACGTATAGACCCCCTTTTCCGGATGGATGCGCCTGACCGCGTCGATCCAGCCGTCCTCGAGCATCGCGGCATAGGCTTGGCGACTCTCGGGAAAGTAAACCGCATCGCCGATCCATCGTCGCGGCACCACGGCATCAATCGGAGTTGGAACGACATTGTAGTCGCCGCACAGCACGGTCGGCGCTCCCGCTTTGAGCAGATCCTGGCCGTAGCTAATCAGGCGGTCGAACCAGCGCAGCTTGTAGTCAAACTTGGGACCAGGGGCGGGATTTCCGTTTGGCAGGTAGAGACAGCCGACGACGAGCCCGCTGATCTCCGCCTCGATATAGCGGCTATGGCTATCGTCAGGGTCGCCAGGAAGCCCGCGTCGGCGCTCGATCGGGTCAGCTCCGCGAGCCAGGATAGCGACGCCGTTGTAGGATTTCTGGCCGTGCCAGATCGCGCCATAGCCAGCATCGCCGATCGCCTCGGCCGGAAATTTCTCGTCCGAGGTTTTGAGTTCTTGAAGGCAGACGACGTCATAGCGCGTGGCCTTTAGCCACGCGATGAGGACCGGCAGACGACCATTGACGCCGTTTACATTGAACGTGGCAACCCGGAGCATCTAGCCGGACCCCGTGGTTCAGTTCTTACCTAGCTTATCCTCGACCTTCTTGCGCCTGTTCCCGACCGATTTCACGGCTGACTTCACGTCGGCCTTGCTCGCTCCGGTCTTACCCGCCTCGTATTTCACTTCGTGATCCTGCCCCCCAGCGACCTTCGCGCGGTCCTGGTTGCGTCCACGTGTTGTTCCAGTATTGGGCATTTCATCCTCCAAAAGATTGCCATTCCAGACCCAACAACGCAGCCGGACTCTTCCGGTTCAATATCTGGAAACACCGATTTGGAACCGAATGCCATTCAGGGTATTGAATCCAGCCATGTATTCGAGTTCCGCATGCCGGCCGTAGAGGCCGCCCTCAGCAAAAAGCGCTCTCGGCGCCGGGACTCAGAATCTACCCCTACATATTCGCTGCCAGCATTTCGTCCGTTCCAGCTCTGCACCCTGACAGACGCCATACCTGTGGGCAGCAATTGGCTGTTCGAAATGAAGTTCGACGGGTATCGTGCCCAAGTCTCGATTTCCGGCTCTAAAGTTGTGGTCTACACCCGCAACGGCCACGACTGGACACGACAGTTCAAGGTGATCCTGGCGCCGCTTCAGGCTCTAACCAAAGGCTCTGCACTGATCGACGGCGAGATTGTCGCGATCGACAGCCAGGGCCGCACCAATTTTTCCATGCTGAAAACCGGAATTGCCGCGGGCATGCCGCTCAAGTCTACGCCTTCGACCTGTTGGAAATGAATGGCGAAGACCTGTCGAACCGACCGCTTCTCGATCGCAAGGAGAGGCTGGAGTTACTCCTTGGAGACCGCGACGCTGGCGACAGCCTGCAGTTTTCCGGCCACATCGTCGACCGGGGCAGACAAGTCTTCGACGCCATGTGCGAGGGTGGCCACGAAGGCGTTATCGCCAAGCGCGCCGACAGCCGTTACATCGGCGACCGCACGACCAGCTGGCTCAAGATCAAATGCACCAAACGACAGGAATTCGTCGTTGTGGTTACCGCCCAAACGACACCGGCCGAAGCATGGCCTCGCTGATCCTCGGCACCTATGAGAAGGGGAAGCTGGTTTACCGCGGTCGGGTGGGGACGGGGTTCACTCAGGCCTCCTGTCGAAGGAGAAGTTGCTGGCCGGCGATATACCGGTTGGGCTGGCTAGCGGGGAGGGCGACGGCGAGGACGGTCTCGT
>NZ_RZQP01000102.1:0-21059 GCF_003998165.1 Mesorhizobium sp. M7A.F.Ca.US.007.01.2.1
AGGCAGCACCCGCAGAGGAACAGCAGCCGCGCAGAAAGAAGCGTGACCAGCAGCAGCAGACCGATCAGGCGCCGGCCGAACAGGCAGCACCCGCAGGGGAACAGCAGCCGCGCAGAAAGAAGCGTGATCAGCAGCAGCAGACTGAGCAGACGCCGGCCGAACAGGTCGCGCCGGCCAACGACAATCAGCCCGGCGAGCAGGCCCAGCCGCGCAAGAAGAACAAGCAGGATCAGCAAGCCCAACCTGAAGTCGCCCCGGCGCCGAAGGAAGCTCCCGCTGGAGAGGCGACGGCCCCTGCCGGCGAGCAGCCGGCGGCCCAAGGCGAGCAGCCCCAGGACACGACGAAGAAGCACGGCAGGAAACCTGTTGGCGAGCAGCCGGCGACGGCCGAACAACCCGCCACCGGCGAACAACCGGCCAATGGTCAGACGGCAGCACCGGCACAGGGCGAAAACCCGGTGCAGGGCGAAGCACCGACCGATCCAAACGCCGCTCCCATCCTGGACAGCCAGAAGGACGCCGAGCGCAGGGGCGGCGGCCGCAAACGTGGCGACAAGAATGCTCAGCAGGATGGCGAGCAGCAGAATGGCGGACAAAATGCCCAGCAAGGTGGCGATCAGGGCCGCAAGCCGGTGGCTGCTCCCATCGACCAGGGTCCGCCGCCCACCGACGACAGGGCCGCACAGCAGGAGATCAAGCCCGAGAAGATCGTCCCGGTGACCGAGGAGAAGGGTACGCGCGTAGAGCGTGCGCCCGATGAGATCGCCCGCGATCGTCGGCGTCCGAAAGGCGTCGACGTCGTCAGGAAACTCGGCGATCGCGTCATCCTGCAGTTCAACAACCAGACATTTGTCCAGAGCAATGACGCCCCGCGCGTCACCCGCGGTGCCAAAGAAGTCTACTATGAGGATCTGTCGGGCGATCGCACCCGGGAAATCGTCGAGCGTGACAACGGTGTCCGGATCGTCACCATCCGCAACCGCTATGGCGACGTTATCCAGCGTTCGCGCATCGCGCCGGATGGACGCGAATATGTGCTGAGCTATGTCGACGAGCGGCACTATCAAGATGACAGCGACTGGCGTGATCCCGGCGACGACCTGCCGCCGATGCGGCTGACCATCCCGCGCCGGGAATACATCCTCGATTCCGAGGACGTCGAGAGCCCCGATGACTACTACGAGTTCCTCGAACAGCCCCCGGTCGAGAAGGTCCAGCGCCTCTATTCGATCGACGAGGTCAAGCGTTCGGCCCGCGTGCGCGACATCGCACGTCGCGTCGATCTCGACACGCTCAACTTCGAATTCGGTTCGGCCTCCATCTCCGACACCGAGGTGCAGAAGCTCGAGGGCGTAGCGACCGCCATGGAGAAGCTGTTGAAGAAGAACCCGGCCGAGACCTTCCTGATCGAAGGTCACACCGACGCGGTCGGCAGACCGGAGGCTAACCTCGCTCTTTCCGATCGCCGCGCGGAAGCGGTGGCGGAGGCTCTGACCAATGCCTTCGGCATCCCGCCGGAAAACCTGACGACACAGGGCTATGGCGAGGAGTATCTGAAGGTCAACACGGCGGCGCCCAACCGCGAGAACCGCCGCGTCGCCATCCGCCGCATCACCTCGCTGGTGGCACCGGTCGCCAGCAACAATTAGGTCATGATTTCAAAATCATGACCCGGTTTGTGGAATCGGCAAGAGAAGCATCCACCCCCGGCACAGCCGGGGGTGAATGGATGTGCGGGGTTCAACAAGAATTGTACGGGCGTTAGACACGGCTCATTGAATCGCGAGCGCAGCCACCCCAGATTCGGTGCTGGGCGTTCCCTGCCCCGTCCCGACTCCAGCGGGACGCATTGAGCCCCGCCGGACTTTGTTCGGCGGGGTTTTTTGTCTTGCAAACGGTGGCGGCCTCGTCGAATACGGCCATTGTCTGAGAGATAACCAGCCGGAATCATCCCATGAAGCGTCTCGAACTCGCCATCGAATCGATCATTCTCGCTTCACGCTGGCTGCTCGTCGTTTTCTATATAGGCCTGGCCCTGGCATTGGCCGTCTATGCGCTGTCCTTCGGCAAGAAGCTCTATGAGTTCATTAGCCTGGCGTTCACGCTCGGTGACACCGACACCATCCTGAAGATGCTCGGCTTGATCGATGCCGCGCTGGTTGCCTCGCTGGTGGTGATGGTCATCATCTCGGGCTACGAGAATTTCGTCAGCCGCTTCGACGACCAGGACGGCGGTGTGCACTGGCTGGGCACCATCGATGTCGGTTCGCTGAAGGTCAAGGTTGCCTCGACCATCGTCGCCATCTCGTCGATCCACCTCTTGCAGGTGTTCTTGAACTCATCGTCCTACACGACCGACCAGTTGATGTGGCTGACCATCATCCATCTCGCCTTCGTCGTCTCGGCGCTCATGCTCGCCTATATCGACCGGCTGATGGGCCTGAGCAAAGGCAAGAAGGACGAGGCGTGAGCCTGCGCCTGCCGGAAGTTGAATCAATCCCGCAGGAACGATGCCCTACCGCCTTGTTCGAGCAGGGCTTTCCCATGACTCTGCTGGTGGCGAAGGGCTTGGCTCGACGCCCGTCGCGTCAAAACGAAGAGCTCTAGTAAATATTCCTGATCTTGCTGTCCGTGCGGGCAAACACCTCGTCGGGAACAAAAAAGTCGCCGGCCAGCGGCCCGGTCGCATCAGGCGCATAGATCGAGAAATCGCTGACGCCCTCGGCGCGCAGCACCTCTTCGTCGATGT
Organism: Mesorhizobium sp. M7A.F.Ca.US.007.01.2.1; assembly: GCF_003998165.1. Lineage (NCBI taxonomy): Bacteria > Pseudomonadati > Pseudomonadota > Alphaproteobacteria > Hyphomicrobiales > Phyllobacteriaceae > Mesorhizobium > Mesorhizobium sp. M7A.F.Ca.US.007.01.2.1. The sequence goes on from NZ_RZQP01000102.1 coordinate 2,750, forward strand.
AGAAATTGCCGGTCGCTTCGCGCGCCGGCCGCATGAAGATGGCATGCGCAGCATCGGCCATGATGTCGGGCAAACGGCTCATTGCCGCCACCGTCGCGCCGCCCAGCAGATTGCGCACGGCTGCCGTGTCGATGGTCGAAATCGGCCACAGTGAATTGACGGCGATGCCGTCCTTGGCGAACTCGGCGCTCATGCCCAGCGTGCACATCGACATGCCGAACTTGGCCATCGTGTAGGCGACATGATTCTTGAACCACTTGGCCTTCATGTCGAGCGGCGGTGCCAGATTCAGGATGTGAGGATTGCTGGCCAACTTCAGGTGCGGAATGCACATTTTGGACACCAGGAAGGTGCCGCGCGTGTTGATCTGATGCATCAGGTCGTAGCGCTTCATGTCGGTTTCCAGCGTGCCGGTGAGCTGGATGGCGCTGGCATTGTTGACGCAGATATCGATGCCGCCGAACTTTTCCACGGTCCTGGCGACCGCCTCGGCCACCTGTGCCTCTTCACGGATGTCGCACAGCACGGGCAGCGCCTTGCCGCCGGCCTGCTCGATCTCTTCTGCCGCGCTATAGATTGTGCCGGGCAGCTTCGGATGCGGTTCGGCGGTTTTGGCCGCGATCGTCACATTGGCGCCGTCGCGCGCCGCGCGCAGCGCGATCGCCAGCCCGATGCCGCGCGATCCGCCGGAGATGAACAGCGTCTTTCCCTTGAGCGACATTTCCTTGCGCCTCCCTTGCAACACGTCAGACGCCAAGCTTTGCGCGGCGGGCGACCACAGCGCAAGACCCGACACGCCGGACACCGCGTTACGCAGCGTAGGGTTTATGACTATACCAGCACCAGCCCCTGCCGCATCGCAGTGGCAATCGCGTCGGTGCGGTTGGCGGCACCGAGCTTGATCAGGATTGCGGCGACATGGAACTTCGCGGTGTGCACGGAAATGTTCAGCCGCCGCGCGATCACCTTGTTGGGTGCGCCCTCGGCCAGCAGCGCCAGCACTTCCGCCTCGCGCGGCGACAGCGAAGGACGGACGGCATGCTCGTCGGAGGCTTCATCTTCGAACGGCTCGCCATCGCCAGTATGGAAATCCTCATGGCGTCCGGTTCTGCGCTCGCCCGATACCCGATAGCCGGCCGCCGCCAGCCGCGCCGCCGCAGCGATCAACAAATCGTCCGCGCCCGTTTGGAGGACGGCCAACACCTCGCCCGCGGGCCGTTCGCCAGCGCGTCCCGATAGCAGAACCCGGGGAATGGCGGCCGGCACGGCACCGCCGCTGCTGTCGTCAACGATGGCGACGTCAGCCCTGCCGGCCACCACCGGCAGCAGGTCATCGCTCGCGGCCAGCGAGGCCGCCAAGCGCTCGGCGCGCGACGCATCGCCAAGCGCAATCAGCACCACCAGCCGCCGCGAGACGGCACCGTCATGCATGATCCGGTCGCTGGTGAGCGTGTCCATCACTCCTCTCAGGAAAGCGGCTTTTCGCCGATGGTCAGCCCGACATCGCGCTGTTCGCCGCCGCGCACCACGCCGAGCGTCACCGAAGCGCCCGCACTGTCTGGTCCGAGCCTGCGGATCAGGTCGCGCGGGCCATGCACCGCCTCACCGTTCCACGCCACGATGATATCGCCGAGAGAGAGACCGGCGGCCTTGGCGGGACCATCGTCATCGAGGCTCATCACCATCGCGCCATGCGCGTCGCGGTCGCGTACCGGATGCAGGCCGGCGCCGAGATAACCGCGCGCGACATGGCCCTTTTCGCGCAGCGTCGCAACCGCCCGCTCGATCGTCTCGTAAGGCATGACCAGCGCCCGGTGGCGCGGCCCGAACAGCAGCATGCCGATCAGCGCACCCTTGGCGTCGAGAACCGGGCCGCCCTCGAAACGGCCGCCGGCACCGACGGCCAGATTGATGCGCCGGTCGATGGTGCCGCCGCGCATCGAGCGCCAGGCCGGACCGACTTCGCCTACCGAGCCCGAAACGGCCAGAGCCGACCCGTTGCTATTGCCGATGGCGATGGCAATGTTGCCTGGCCGCACCGCGTCAGCCCTGGCCAACGGCACGGCGTTGATGGCCGTAGCCGGCTTCAGCAGGGCAACGCCAGTCGACGGATCGCGGCCGACCAGTTCTGCCTTCACCGCCTCACCCGAGGCCAGCGTCAGTTCGATCTCCTCGCCGGCCTCGACAGCCTCCTCGGCGGTGACGAAATAACCGTCACGCCAGTGGAAGGCGCTTGCCGTGCGGTGATGATGCGTGGCGAAGCCAGCCGTTGCCGCTGCCGCCTGGGCGGCGAGATCGGCGATGGCTTGCGAAAACGCACTCAGATTGAAATCGCTCATATTGGTCTCCTGGGTTCATCCATGCCCCAGATATCGCTCGACAGCGCGTTCAGAGGTACTCGCCTGAAGGCTAGTTGCCGATTTGACTGGCCATCTGGTCAGGTCGCGGCGGTTCCAGCCGCTCCGCACATATAGTGCGTGTCGCCCAAAAGTGCTCAGCAGTTTTGGCACAACGACACGCACAGGAAAAAAATCATCCTTTCGCCCGAAAATACGGAGCCCTTCCATGGCCCTCGCCGCAGCCAAATTCGAACCTGACGATACATTGCTCGACGCATATTCGACGACCGTTGCGGACGCCGTCGACCGCATCGGCCCGGCCGTCTGCCGCATCGAACGCGTCGGCGGCCAGGGCGGCCACGGCTCCGGCTTCGTCATCGCGCCGGACGGACTGGTCGTCACCAATTTCCACGTCGTCGGCGATGCCAGGACAGTGCGCGTCTCGATGCCGGACGGCGCCTCCCGCGAAGGCCGCGTGCTCGGCCGCGATCCCGACACCGACATCGCGCTGGTGCGCGCCGACGGCAGCTTTGCCGATGTCGCACCGCTCGCCGATTCCAAGCGGCTGCGGCGCGGCCAGATCGCCATCGCCATCGGCAATCCGCTCGGCTTTGAATGGACCGTCACCTCCGGCGTCGTCTCGGCGCTCGGCCGCTCCATGCGCGCCTCGACCGGCCGGCTGATCGACGACGTCATCCAGACCGACGCAGCGCTCAACCCCGGCAATTCCGGCGGGCCGCTGGTTTCGTCGGCCGGCGAGGTGATCGGCGTCAACACCGCCATGATCCATGGCGCGCAGGGCATCGCCTTCGCTGTCGCCTCCAACACCGCCAATTTCGTCATTTCGGAGATCATCCGCTTCGGCCGTGTCTGCCGCGCCTTCATCGGCGTCTCGGCCGACACTGCCAGTTTGCCGCGCCGCGCCGCCCTGTTGTCGCAAGTCTCGACCAGCACGGCGGTTCGCCTGCGCAGCGTCGAGAAGGACGGCCCGGCGGCCAAGGCCGGCCTGAAAGAAGGCGACATCATCGCCGCCATCGACGGCCGTCCTGTCACCGGCGTCGACGACCTGGTGCGCATGCTCGACGCCGAACGCATCGGCCGCGAGACGCTGTGCACCGTCGTGCGCCGCACCGGTGTCAGCCAGGTGACGGTGACGCCGGTGGCAAGGGCCAGTTGAGGCGGGCGCTCAGGCTCCCGCCACCCCTTCCGCATACTGCGCCAGAAACGCCTCGCTCGGCGGGATCGGCTTGATGACGTCGATCAGCACGCCATTGGGGTCCTTGGTGATGAAATGGCGCTGGCCGAAGGGCTCGTCGCGCAGCGAGCGCAGGATCGGCAGGCCGGCGGCGACGACGCGCTCATAGACAGCGTCCGGGTCGCGAACCTCGAAATTGATCAGCAGGCCCGAAGCGCGGCCCCGCCCCTCTTCCGGGATGGTCTCATGGTCGCCCTGGACGATGCCGAGATTGACTCTTCTGTCCTCCCCCGATTGCAGATGCACATACCAGTCGCTTTCGAACAGGGGCTGGAAGCGGAAATGCTTCACATAAAAGGCCGCCGTGCCGGCGACGTCGCCGGTCATCAGCACCGGGTAATAGCTCGTGGTCTTCATCTTTCCTTCTCCCGTCAATTAACATACAGTCTGCATGTAAACCGAATTAACATACAGGCTGCATGTATGCAACACGATTTCGCGCGTCGTTCCAACCGCGACCGCACCGAAGCCACGCGCGCCCACCTGATTGCCGCGGCGCGAAAGCTGTTCACGGAGAAATCCTATTCCGAGACCGGCACGCCGGAGATCGTCGCCGCCGCCGGCGTGACGCGCGGCGCGCTCTACCATCATTTTGCCGACAAGCAGGCACTGTTTGCTGCCGTGGTCGAGCAGGAGGCGGCAGCGGTCGCCGAGGAGATCGAGCGCGCCTCGCCGCCATCGCTGTTTGCCCATGACGCGCTGATTGCCGGCTCCGACGCCTATCTCGCCGCCATGCGCGCGCCCGGACGCACGCGGCTGCTGCTGCTCGACGGCCCGGCCGTGCTTGGCCGCGCCGCCATGGACGCGATCGACAATCGCCACGGCAACCGCTCTCTGCGCGAAGGGCTGGTCGCGGCGATGCGGGCGCAGACGATGACGAGATTGCCGGCCGACGCGCTGACAGCACTGCTCGGCTCCGCCTTCGACCGTGCCGCCCTGGCCATCGAGGCCGGCGCCTCAGCGCAAGATTACCGCGCCGTGCTCATGGCGCTGATCGATGGGCTGTCTCGTGCTCCTCATCCGGCACCTCGCCCGGTTCGAACTCGTTGAAGCAGCCGAGCTGGCGCTTGAACTGGTCGATCAGCCAGGCCGCCGCCGGCTTCGGGCTGCGATCGCTGCGATGCATGGCAAACAGCGGCGAGCTCACCTCCCTGAAGGATTCGAGGTCGATCTCGACCAGCCGGCCGCTCGCCAGGTCGTCTGATATCAGCCAGCGCGGCAGCCCGCCCCAGCCCAGCCCCTCGCGCATCAGCATATGCTTGGTGCGCACATCCGTCAGCCGCCAGGTACGGTAGGCATAGACGCCGAAGTCGCGCCCCTTGGTGCGCTCCGACTGGTCGGTGACGACAAGTTGGGTGTGTTCGCGCGCATCCTCGATCGCCACCGGTTTCGGCAGCAAGGCCAGCGGGTGGGTGGGCGCGGCGGCCAGCACGATCGACATGAAGCCGATGCGCACAAGGTTCACGTCGACATCGCCCAGCAGGCCGCCAATGCCAAGGTCGGCCTGACCGCTGACGACATGGTCGGGGATCAGGCCGAGCGTGCCGATGTGCAGCCGCAGCATCACGGTCGGAAACTGCGCCTCGAATGCCTTCAGCACCCGAACCAGCACCGGTGACGGCAGCGTCGCGTCGACCGACAGCGCGACCTCGGCCTCGAGCCCCTGGTGGTGGCCGTCGACGCGCGAGCGGATGCGCTGCAGCACGCCGATCATGCGCCGTGCGTCCTCCAGCATTGCCCGGCCGATCTCCGTCAATTGCGGCTCGCGCGTGCCCTCGCGCTCGAACAGTTTCAGCCCAAGCTGCGCCTCGAGATTGGCGATGCCGTAGCTGATGACGGACTGTGCCCGGTTGAGCTTGCGGCCGGCGGCCGAGAAGCTGCCGGCTTCGGCGACTGTCACAAAGATCTGAAGTTGATCGAGCGTCGGGTTGGGCTGCATCGTTATATCCAACTTATGGATGGATCGTATAGAAAATATACCAGTTTATTGAATGGATCGAAAGCCCCATATCTGGCGGGACAAATCATTCCAACCGCTGGAGAGAGCCCAAAATGTCCATTCTTCTTGTCACTTCGAGCCCGCGCGGCGCTGCCTCGCATTCGACCCGCATCGCCACCGAATTCGCCGAAAAGCTCGTCGCCGCCGATCCGTCGAACACGCTCGTCGTGCGCGACCTCGTCGCCAATCCGTTGCCGCACATCGATGCCGACTATGCGACGGGCATCTATACCCCGGCCGAAGCGCGCACCCCGCGCCAGGCTGAAGTCGTCGGCGTCTCCGATGTCGTGCTCGACGAGCTGTTCGCCGCCGACACGGTGATCCTGGCCACCGGCTTCATCAACTTCAACATCTCCTCGACCCTGAAGTCATGGGTCGACCACATCTCCCGCTCCGGCAAGAGCTTTGCCTATGGCGAGAACGGCCCCAAGGGTCTGGTCACCGGCAAGAAGGTCTATATCGTGCTGGCTTCCGGCGGCATCTATTCGGAAGGTGCGGCCGTGCAGTTCGATCACGCCATTCCCTACCTGCGTGGCGTGCTCGGCTTCCTCGGCATGACCGATGTCGATGTCATCCGCATCGAAGGTGTCGGCATGGGCCCTGACGCGGTGACAGCAGCGCTCGCCAAGGCGACCGCCAAGGTCGACGCCGTCGTGGCCGCCAGCCGGGACGTCGCGGCTGCCGCGTAAACAGCCGAAATTTGTCGCATCGAAAGGCAGGCGTGCGCGCCTGCCTTTTGCGTTCTAGCCGATGAGGTGCCTCAGCAGACCAGCGGCGCTGACCCCGATCAGCACGGTCGGCAGCATGGAAAACCGCGTGGCGGCTGCCAGAGTAACAGCCAGCGCCAGAAGATCCGCCGGGGACTTCGATACGAAGGCCGGTGCGATGACAGAGATCAGCACGCAGCCGGGCGCAGCTTCCATCACAGCCGTGGCACGGGCGCCCAGCGTGCGGTTGCGCAGGACGACATAGCCGCCGATCCGCGTCAGGTAAGTGACGCCGGCCATCAGCACGATGGTGAGAAGGGTCACGGCATCAATCATGCATCACCCGCCATCAGCCAGGCCGCGACCAGACCCGACATGGCGCCGGCGGCGACATACCAGGCACCGGGAACGAAGAGATAGACCAGTGCTGCAACGACCAGGCTGACCAGCCAGGGCCGCGCCGCCGCCATACCCGTCCACATGCCGCGCATCAGCACCAGGAAGACAGCCGGGAACGCCATGTCAAAACCATAGGTCTCGACATGGCCAAGCATCGGACCGAGCAAGGCACCCAGCGTGGTGAAGGCCACCCAGGTGAGATACATCGCCAGCGCCGCGCCCATATAGTAGCGCGGGCTGAAGGCCGGCGTGATGCCGGCTGCAGCACGCAGTTTGGCATCGGCCAAGCCCAGCGCCCAGCTTTCATCGCACATAAGGAAAAGTGCCGGAAACACCTTGCGCCGTGGCAGGTCGCGCAGGAACGGCGCCAGTGCCGCACCCATCAGCAGGTGACGGCTGTTGACCAGGAAGGTGATGGCGACGATGAGCACGATGTGCGGCGGCGACGTCCACAACTGGATCGCCGCGAATTCCGAACCGCCGGCGAAATTCAGCCCTGTCATGGCAGACAGTTCGACCGTGCTCAAGCCTTTCTGCGTCGCCTGGGCGCCAAGCACCAGCGCATAGGGGATGGTGCCGAACAGCACCGGCGCGCAGGACGCCACGCCACGGCGGAATTCGGATTTCGAACCATCTGCCACCGTCTCGACTGCCTGTGAAATGCTCATGTGTCTTCATCGGCTGACCTCGCGGCCGCCGCTTCCCTGCGTTTGAAATCAACTGATGTCGGCAGCAAACATACCGAAATCGGTCCGCAATTTGGTTGCGGAGATTGTTGTATTTCGCCCAATTCTGGCATTTTATGTTACAAATTTTCGAATAGATGGAATCTGTAGCCATGAAGCTGGATGAGATCGACAAGCGGATTCTGCGGGCGCTGCAGCGCGACGGCCGCATGGCCAACAATGATCTGGCCAATGAGGTCGGGCTGTCGCCATCGCCTTGCCTGCGTCGCGTGAAGCTGCTGGAGGAAGCCGGTGTCATCGACCGCTACGTCGCCGTGCTCAACCCGGCCAGCATCGGCAAGGGTCTGACCTTCTTCACCCGCATCTGGCTGAAGACGCAGGACGAGGACACGATCGAGCATTTCGCCACCGAAGTCGCCAAGCTGCCGCAGGTGATGGAGTGCTATCTGATGCTCGGCGATTGCGACGCCATGGTGCGCGTAGTGGCGGCCGGCATCGACGACTACCGCCGCTTCCAGTCGGAGCATCTGAGCCGCATCAAGGGCGTGCAGAACGTCAAGACCGACGTCCCAAGCCAGACGATCAAATACACGTCGGAACTGCCGGTCTGATCTGCTGAAAACGGCGTCGGGCCAGACTGGATAAAAAATGCAACCGGATTGTAGGATCAGCCTCGCTGCCGGCGTCCTTCGGATGCAAGCAGCGCTGAGCGCTGCCCTCTGGCATGGGAGATTTGAATGAGCTTTTCCTATCGTTGGGTCATCGTCGCGGCTGGCGCGCTGATGTCCTGTGTCGCCATCGGGACGATGTTTTCGCTGGCGATCTTTCTCGAGCCGATGGCGATCGACACCAACTGGTCGCGCGCCGGCATTTCGAGCGCCATGACGCTCAACTTCCTGGTGATGGGCCTCGGCGGCTTCGCCTGGGGCGCGATATCGGACCGTTTTGGCGCCCGCATCGTCGTGATGACCGGCGCGGTTCTGCTCGGGCTGGCGCTGGTGCTGGCCAGCCGGGCCGGTTCGCTGCTGAGCTTCCAGATTACCTATGGCGTGCTGGTCGGCCTCGCGGCAAGCGCCTTTTTCGCGCCGATGATCGCGCTGACCACAGGCTGGTTCGACACCAACCGTAGCCTCGCCGTCTCGCTGGTCTCGGCCGGCATGGGCGTGGCGCCGATGACGATTTCGCCCTTCGCCCGCTGGCTGATCTCCGCCTATGACTGGCGCACCGCCATGTTCGACATCGGCATTACCGCCTGGGTATTGCTGTTGCCGGCGGTGCTGCTGGTGCGCCAACCACCGAAGCCCGTCATGGCCGATACCGGCTCCGCGCCGGTTGCCGAAGGCGCCGGCCTGACGGTCGGCAAGGCGCTGCGCTCACCGCAGTTCATCGTGCTGGGGCTGACCTTCTTTGCCTGCTGTGCGGCGCATTCCGGCCCGATCTTCCATATGGTCAGCTATGCCATGCTGTGTGGCGTCGCCCCCATGGCAGCGGTCTCGATCTACAGTGTCGAAGGCCTGGCAGGCCTCGGCGGCCGGCTCTTCTACGGCGTGCTGGCCGACCGGCTGGGCGTCAAGCCGGTGCTGATCGCGGGCCTGGCGATCCAGGCGATCGTCATTGCCGCCTATCTCTCGATCAGCCGGCTTGAGCAGTTCTACATGCTGGCCGTTATCTTCGGTGCCACCTATGGCGGCGTCATGCCGCTCTATGCGGTGCTGGCGCGCGAATATTTCGGCCAGCGCATCCTCGGCACCGTGTTCGGCGCCGCCACCATGCTGTCCAGCCTCGGCATGGCGCTGGGCCCGCTTGCCGGCGGCATGGTGTTCGACGCCTACGCCAACTATTCCTGGCTGTTCATCGGCTCGGCTCTTATCGGGCTCGGCGCGGTCGGCATCGCCATCGCGTTTCCGCCACTGCCGCGCAGGGAGTTCCAGCCGGCGTAGTCCGGGTCGATTTCCCAAACCTTGCTGGCCAGGCGCGCAATCAGCCTGGCCCGTTCGGTTCACTGCGGATTCCCCCTTGCGCGAGGCAGCTTACGGCCAACGTTTGCAGGCAAGCGATCTCGACTGAGCTCGCGCATCCAGTCCACGCCAGAGAGGACACCCTGATGGTCGAACATCCGAGTGGAAGCGAAAGCAACAGAATTGCCGCAAGCGCTGTTGCCGACGACGATCCGCGTCTTGCATTCATTTATCAGGAAGCAGTGAGAGGTCTCACGCAACAGCAAACACTTGTGGAGAACATGAGCAGCCGCGCCGGCAGCCTTGTCTTCGCCACCGCCTTCGCAAACTCGTTGCTTGGCGGTGCGGCCCTTTCCAACGGGCTCGGGCCTTGGGACTGGATTGCGGTGGCCCTGCTGTTCGGCATTGGCGGGCTGATCGTCTTCATGCTTTGGCCCTACCACCAATACACATTCCGCTTCGATCCCGAAGAGTTGCTTGATCAATATGTCGACGGCGACAGGCCGACGACGATGTCGGCCATGCGCCGCGCGCTTGCGCTTCGCATCAAGGCGGACATGGCCGGCAACTGGCGAATTATCCAGCGGCTGCGGGTGGCGCTGCAGATTGCGCTGCTGTTTCTGCTGCTCGATATCCTGGCCTGGCTTTTGGCGATTGCAGGCGTTTGAGCCGGAGGGCACACGGGTCCGCCACGGCCCGGCGCTTGCAGGACAGGCAACCCACGATGGATCGAAAAGCTTTCTTGAGCATTTAAGCTTTGGCTAATAGTAGCCCAGGAGAGAACCAATGAAAAAGACGCTGCTCATTTTGAGCCTGCTCATTCCGCTCTCGGCGTGCTCCCGTACCGAACAAGGCGCTGCCGTCGGCGGCTTGGGTGGCGCAGCGGTAGGCGCCGCGGTGGCCGGCGATCCTGTGCAAGGCGCGGTTGTTGGCGGTGCGGTTGGCGCGATAGCCGGGGCCGTCATCGGGCACGCCAGCGAAGCCGGCCAGTGCAGATATCGCGATCAGTATGGCCGGGTTTACGTTGCACGATGCCCGGAGGGTTACTGACCTGGAGGCGCGTGATCTCTTTCGATCACGCGCCTGCTCCGGAGGTGGATAAGCGATGGGCTATCGGATCAAAGAACTGCTGGGTTGCTGGTTCGCCGTTGCCAGCGCTGCCGCGATGTATGCGGCATCCACCGCCGCGATCTCCGCCGCGCCTGTTGATGCCAAGACGATTGCCGATCACCTCTCATCGGTAAAGTCCATGTCCGGGGACTTCGTCCAGTCGGGTCCAAATGCGGAGAGGACCCGTGGCAGGTTTTTTCTACAACGCCCCGGCAAGATCCGATTCAACTATGCAGGCCAATCAGGGATCAGCGTGATTGCAGATGGCAAATCCCTGGTGGTTTATAACAGAAAGCTGAAGACATCGCGGCTTTATGCTCTCTCGAAGACGCCGCTTAAGCTGCTGCTCGACAATAAGGTCGACTTCTCCGGCAATCGCGTGAAAAGCGTCAGGGACGATGGCGCCCAAATTACCGTCAAGCTGTCCGACAGATCGACCTTCGGCAATTCGAGCATCTCCATGGTGTTCGACAGTAAATCTCTCGATCTGCGCAGATGGAGCCTCACCGACGAGAAGGGACTTACCACAACGGTGACTATATCAAATGTGAAGCAGGGCGTTCGCGCTCCCGAGGGCACCTTCGTGATCGATTACACGGCAAACCGTGAATTCAACACCACTACGAAATAGCCGAAGCCGCGGGCATATTCCCTGGGCCGGAACCAATGCGATCACCAGCGGTTTAGTCCATGAAGGGACCGGAACCGCAAAGGACGCGGCGCAATGATTGAAATTCACAGCATGGAAGCGGCCAAAGCCAGACTGCGTATAAGGAGAGCTGAGCACTCTTTGAAGTGCGCGAACGACTTGCTGGACGAGGAAGGTGGCGTCGCCCTCAATCTGGCATTGTGCAGCCGGATAAGGGCCGCGCAAAGGCACCTGATCGAGGCAAGGGCACGCCTGATGACGATCGATCCCGCCAGGACGAATTGACCCGCTGGCGGTCGCACGTCAACCCCTGAGCGATAGGTCTATCGTGGCGCAAGGCCCGGGCGGCTAAGGGGCGCTCGGTGTGGCGATGGTCCGGCCCTTACCCAAAAATCCGATCGCCCTGCTCGTCGACCAACTGGATGCCCTTCTTGATCGAGATGTCGACGGCGTCATCGAGCCCGGCAAAGCGGTCGGCGCGGATGAATTTGTGTTCCTTTACCACGCCGTCGATCTCCTTGGAGACGACGCCGCAGGTCTGGTACTGGCCATCGGCCTTGTAGGGCGTGGCGCTGATCAGAAAGCCCTTGTGCTCGACCTGCTTGGCTGGCGCTGCACTCGTCGGCTCAGCCGTCTGGGTTCCGCCGCCGCCACCGCCGAAAAGACGCTTCAGAAAAGACATCGGACTTCCTCCAACAGCATTCATCCCGCACCATGTAGAGTGACGCGGGATGAATTTCACTATCGGTCCTTGGGCCAGCGGGCAAGGGCTGCGTCCGGTCGGCTGGACGAGCTTACTTGTGCGACAGCGCTTCCAGCGCCTCGGCGGCGGCTTCGAGGATGGCGATCGCCTCGGCCTGCTTGTCGGCCGGAGCGTCGACGAAGTCGCCCAGAGCCGCGCGCAGCCGGTGACGGACCGCGCGGAATTCGTCGCGCGCTTCCGAACGATCCCCGCGGCCACCGCGGCCGCCACGACGCCCGCCCTCTTCGCTCTCGTCGTTCCAGCCGAACCAGTCGCGCGCCTTGGCCATTTTGCGGCCGAAGCGCTCGAGATGGTCGAGCACGCCGTCGATCATCTCGCGGTTGTCGGCGAGATGCGCCTGGCCCGCCTCGGTGATCGAAAACACCTTCTTGTTGCCGTCGGCGGCGGAGGCGGCATAGCCGGCCTCTTCCAGGAAGGTCAGCGTCGGGTAGACCACGCCCGGGCTCGGGCTGTAGATGCCGCTGGTGCGCTCTTCCAGGGCCTTGATGATGTCGTAGCCGTGACGCGGCGCTTCGGCCAGCAGCGACAGCGTGATCAGCTTGAGGTCGCCGTCGGCCAGCATGCGTCCGGCGCGGAACATGTCGCCCGGACCGCCGCGCCCGCCACCACGGCCACCGTGGCCGAACGGGCCAAAGCCGCCGCCCCCTCTGCCACCGAATTTGCCGGCCATGTGCATGAACATGCGCTCGCCGAAATGACCGCGCCCGAAATGATTGTGTTTGTGCATTGATTGCTCCTTGAGTTGTATCTTACGATATATCTTAATTAGGCAAGTCAATCGATGGAGTCAAGATATATCTTACGATGTATCTGAATGCAGCGCCAGCGGGCTCGATTTTCCAGCCGCTTCGTTGCGAACGGCGGCCACCGATAAATTCGGCTACCAGCGCCCCTTGTGCCGGTTCCAGGCATAGAGAAGATCGGCGAAGCGATCGTAGGCAAAGCGTGTCAGCGGCAAGGCAACCCGATTGCCGAACAGCGTCGCCAGCCAGCCCTCGCCCGGCGTGACCTTCCATACCGAGATGGCGACATCGGCGCCGACCAGCAGTCGGCCCTTGGCATCGGTGGCGTGCAGCCGGCGGCGGATATCCTCAAGCGACGCGCCATATCCGGCAAGCGCTGCCGGTTCAAGATTGATGTCTCGGAACTCGATCCGCCCAGCCTTGACCGCATCGATCAGCCGCCGCTTCTGCCTGCTGATCCCGGCATCGCAGACCGGGCAGCGCGTGTTGTACCAGACGGTCAGCATAGTTCCGGCATTTGGTTGGTAGCGCAAACTTGAAGGACCACGAACGATCGGGCGCCGTCAAGACGTCGCTCGGTCGCTCGCGCGAAGGAGAATGTATCGGGCCAGCCGGTCCGGCCCTTCCGCTACGGGCTTTATCCGAGCGAGGTGACGATCTCGCGGTAGGCTAATTCGGGAAAGGCCTTCAGCGTCCGCGTCCTGACATTGCCGGCTGCCGCCAGCATCAGCGAGAAGCGCGCCAGCACCGCGTCGTCGGGCGCTTCGACCACCGCCACCATGTCGTATTCGCCCATGGTCAGGTAGAACGCCTTGAACGATCCGCCCATGTCTCCCAGCTGCTTTCTGGCGGCGTCGAGCCGCTTCGGTGACTCGCGCACGTTTCTGGCACCCTGCTCCGTCCAGTTCATCAGCACGATGTAGCTTGTCATGGCACACCTCCCTCCGGGGCCACGGAGCACGGCGGCTTCGCCGGGGCGGGCATCGGGGTTATCGCCCAGAAATGCATCCGACAGCGAAATTATCCTCCCGAAGGGCCTGGCCCGCAAGAGTGCGCCCCACAAACAAAAAAGGGCGCCATCGGCGCCCTTGAACTCTTTGCATCGGTAAGTCTCAGCTATCCAGGAAACTGCGCAGCTTGCGCGACCTGCTCGGGTGCTTGAGCTTGCGCAGCGCCTTGGCTTCGATCTGGCGGATACGCTCGCGGGTAACCGAGAACTGCTGGCCGACTTCTTCCAGCGTGTGGTCGGTGTTCATGCCGATACCGAAGCGCATTCTGAGCACGCGCTCCTCGCGCGGCGTCAGCGAGGCCAGCACGCGCGTGGTGGTCTCGCGCAAATTGGCCTGGATCGCCGCGTCGATCGGCAGGATCGCCATCTTGTCCTCGATGAAATCGCCCAGATGCGAATCCTCCTCGTCGCCGACCGGCGTTTCGAGCGAGATCGGCTCCTTGGCGATCTTCAAGACCTTGCGCACCTTTTCGAGCGGCATGGCAAGCTTTTCGGCCAGTTCTTCCGGCGTCGGCTCGCGGCCGATCTCGTGCAGCATCTGACGCGAGGTGCGCACGATCTTGTTGATCGTTTCGATCATGTGCACCGGAATGCGGATGGTGCGCGCCTGATCGGCGATCGAACGCGTGATCGCCTGCCGGATCCACCACGTCGCGTAGGTCGAGAACTTGTAACCACGGCGGTATTCGAATTTGTCGACCGCCTTCATCAGGCCGATATTGCCTTCCTGGATCAGGTCGAGGAACTGCAGGCCGCGATTGGTGTATTTCTTGGCGATGGAGATGACGAGGCGCAGATTGGCCTCGACCATTTCCTTCTTGGCGATCGCCGCTTCGCGCTCGCCCTTCTGCACCTGGTTGACGATCTTGCGGAATTCCAGGATCGAGATCGCCGTTTCGGTGGCGAGGTTCTGGATCTCGGCGCGCAGGTCCTTGATCGCATCCTTCTCGTTCTTGGTGAATTCCTTCCAGCCGCGCGAGGTCAGGTTGCCGATCGAGCGCGTCCAGTTCGGGTCGAGCTCGGAACCCTGATACTCCTTCAGGAACTCCTCGCGGCGTACGCCGTAGCTTTCGGCGAGCCTGAGCAGCTTGCCTTCGTTCTGCACCAGGCGCTTGTTGATGTCGTAGAGCTGCTCGACCAGCGCCTCGATGCGCGCCGTGTTGAGCGACAGCGACTTCACCGCCTTGATCAGTTGGTCCTTCAGTTCCTTCAGCCGGCGGTCCTGGCTGGGCGACAGCGTGCCGGCCGCGGCCAGACGGTTCTCGACCTGCTGGTCCTGCAGCTTGCGCAGCTTTTTGTAGGTGTCGGCGATAACGTCGAGCGTCTCCATCACCTGCGGGCGGAGTTCCGCTTCCATCGCGGCCAGCGACAGGCTCGCTTCGTCCTCGTCTTCGTCGTCGTCATCCGTCAGCCCACGCGTATCGGCGCCGACATTGGTGATGTCGTCTTCGTCGTCGCGCGAACGGCGCGGCTTGTCCTCGACCTTGGCTTCCTCGACGCGCTCGACCACCGGCGCCTGCTTGGCCTCGGGGCCGGCATAGGTGGCTTCGAGATCGATGATCTCGCGCAGCAGGATCTTGGATTCGTTGAGTTCGTCGCGCCAGATGATGATGGCCTGGAAGGTCAGCGGGCTTTCGCACAGACCCGCGATCATCGTCTCGCGGCCGGCCTCGATGCGTTTGGCGATGGCAATTTCGCCCTCGCGCGACAAAAGCTCCACCGAGCCCATCTCGCGCAGATACATGCGCACCGGATCGTCGGTGCGATCGGTCGGTTCTTTCTTGGTGGTGGTGGCGGCAACCGCGGTGCCGGTCTGCTCAGCCAGCTCGTTGGCGTCTTCCTCGGCATCGGCCGCGGTGTCGGCGGCCTCGGGCTCCTCGCCCTGCTCGTCGTCCTCGACCACGTTGATGCCCATGTCGGACAGCATCGCCATCGTGTCCTCGATCTGCTCGGAGGTCACTTCCTCTGAGGGCAGCACCGAATTCAGCTCGTCCATGGTGACATAGCCGCGCTTCTTGGCGGCCTTGATCATCTTCTTGACAGCATCATCGGAAAGGTCGAGCAGAGGGCCATCGGTGGCGCCTTCGCGTTCGGTTTCGACCTCTTCCTTTTCCTTTGTCGCCATAGTCTTTATCTTCTCCTAGCGGCCGAACTTCAAAGCCGCGTAAGCTGTCGGACCAGTCAAATCGGATGCGCTCGCTTATGAAACGCGCTTCACCGGGCCAGTAACTGCATCAACTCGTTTCGTTTGGTGTATGTCGTTGCCCCAAAACCGGGTTTCCCCTTTTTGGGCGACATCCATTAAGTCCAGATTAACCCTGATATCTGTGGCAGGCGGGCTGCCTGTCCAGTGACCAGTACCTCACATCGCTTATTTCCCGTCGACGCGGGTTCGGGTTAACGTTTCGAATCGTCCTGATTCCGCCAATCTGCCAGAAGGTCAAGCGCCTCTCGCATGATTCGCATGAAAAAAGCGAATCAATTACCCGACTTAGCCCGTTACGCGCCATTTCGACGCGCAACGACGCTTTCTCAATTCACTCGCTTCCAACTAAGCTCGCCCTGCCCTGCCCGAGGAGACGCCAAACCCTTCGATCAGTGCTTCCGTGGCTTGCACATCCTGGAATTGCGCCTGAATTTCGATCAGGTGCCGGTAGTTTTCGTCTGTGGGATCGATGGCGAGCGCCGCTTCCGCCTGTTTCAGTTCCTTATGTAAGGTGCGCGCGCTGCGCTGCAAGTGCAGCGCCTGGCTGAAAGCATCGCGGGCATCTTCAAGGGCGGCGGTCTCTAGCGCCGGCCATTGCCGCATCCGCCGGATCAACCCGACGGCCCGCTCCCAGATCTCGGCGCAGCCGGCGCGTTCGATCGTCGCAATCACCGCCTGGCGATCATTGGCCATGTCATGCGCCATTGCATCGAGGATTGCCGCATGCAGCCGCCTCAGATCGGAGTTGGCGAGATCGAGAAACTCGATATGGGCGAAATTCTCGTCGATCAGTGCCGGATGGTTGACCAATGCGACGATGATCGTCGCCTCGCGCACCGACATCCCCTCGCCGCCGCGTTTGACCAAAGCCGACTGGCCGAGACTTTCGGTGATCGCAATGCGGCCGCCACCGCTCTTGGCGAACTGCCCGCCGGGAGCGGCTGCCTTGCCCTGGCCGCGCTGACCTGGCCGGCCGCCATCCTGACGCCCACTGCGCTGCGAGCCGAAGAAGCTCAACACGCGCTCGCGCATCTCTTGTTGATAATGGTAGCGGAGACTTTCATCGCGGATGCGGCTGGTCAGTTCGCGCAGCGTCTTCTCGAGTTCTGCCCGCCGCTCCGGCGTGTCGAAGACGCCGCCCGCCGTCTCACGCATCCATAAAAGGTCGACCAGCGGCCGCGCCTCGGCCAGCACGCTACGAAACGCATCCGGTCCTTCGGCCTTGACCAGATCGTCGGGATCCTTGCCTTCCGGCAGCAGCGCGAAGCGCGCCGAGCGCCCGGCCTGCACAGACGGCAGCGCCATGTCGGCGGCCCGCCACGCGGCCTTCAACCCGGCCTTGTCGCCGTCGAAGCACAACATCGGCTCCGGCGCCATGCGCCACAGCAGCTCGAGCTGGTTCTCGGTGAGCGCGGTGCCGAGCGGCGCCACGACATTCTCGAAGCCGGCCTGTGCCAGCGCGATGACATCCATATAGCCTTCGACGGCGATGACCGTGCCGCCCTTGGCCAAGGCCTTGCGGGCGCGGGCGAAATTATAAAGCACGTTGCCCTTGTGGAAGAGCTCGGTGTCGGGCGAGTTCATGTATTTGGCCAGCGCATCGGGCTGCAGCGCGCGGCCGCCAAAGGCGATGATCTTCCCTCTGGAATCCGGGATCGGAAACATGATGCGGTCGCGGAACCAGTCATAGGAAACCGGGATGTCGTCGCCGTGGCGCACCAGTCCGCAGGCCTCGATATCGGCTTTCGGCACGCCCCTGGCGGCGAGATGCTCCTTCAGCGCATTGCGGCTGTCGGGCGCAAAACCGAGCCGGAACGATTGCTGCGTCGCCGGCGTCAGGCCGCGGTCGCGCAGATAGGCACGCGCCTTGGCGCCTTCCGGTCCCTGCAGCCGTTCCTGGAAGAAGGCGGTCGCCATCTCCATGACGTCGGTCAGGCTGGCGCGTTCCTTTTCGCGCCGCTCCTCCTGCGCGTCGCGAACCGGCATCGGCACCCCGGCCATGTCGGCGATCTTTTCCACAGCTTCGGGAAAGCTCATCCCGTCCAGTTCGGTGAGGAACTTGAAATGATCGCCCGAGACCGAACAGCCGAAACAATGGTAGCGGCCCTTCTTGTCCTCGCAGTGGAAGGAAGGGCTCTTCTCGCCATGAAACGGGCAGCACGCCCAATAGTCGCCGCGTGGCGCGTTGGTCTTCTTGCGGTCCCACGCGACGCGCTGGCCGATCACCGATGAAATCGGCACGCGGTCGCGTATCTCGTCGAGGAAGGCGGGTGGAAAGCGCATCGGGGAACTCGTTTCCCGATTATATAATCACGCCCGCGAAATCCGACGACCCTTAATGCGGGCCATACCCAGTTTCCACAGGCAAAAGAGGCGGCCGTTGCGGGCCGCCTCCCTTTTCAATGTCCGGCAAGGTGCCGATTAATGCGCGGCAAACGCGCCGAAGATGACGCCGGAGAGGATGCCGACCAGCACATAGTCGTTGCC
>NZ_RZQP01000103.1:0-20960 GCF_003998165.1 Mesorhizobium sp. M7A.F.Ca.US.007.01.2.1
TACCCGACCTTCCGGCTGTTTCTCTATGACGGGCGGATGCGCTATTCGATCCCCTACACCATCTTCGGACCCTATCGCGCCGCCATCTATGTCGGCGACATGTATCTGGTGCTCAACGCCACTCAGCCGATCCAGACGCTGATCCAGCACTTCGACAATCTGATCCGGGCCGCCGACATCAATGCGCACGAGGCGTCCGGCTTCGCGCACAGACTGGCCGGCATGTCGTTCCCAACAGGCACTGTCTGATCTTCGGCAACAATGATCCTTCGGACGGAAACCGGCCTCCGCATTGGTGGCCGCGTTGCCGCCATTCCATTGACTACACATAAAGACTTCTTTATATCCTTATTCGACTTCGAAACATGAAAGCCAATCCGATGACGACCACCAACCCGATCGATGCTCTGCTGGCCGAAAAGGGCGTGCTGCTGGCCGATGGCGCCACCGGCACAAACCTGTTCGCCATGGGGCTGGAAGCCGGCGAGGCGCCCGAGCTGCTCAACGAGACGGCGCCCGACACCATCACCAGCCTGCATCAGAATTTCGTCGATGCCGGGGCCGACATCATCCTCACCAACTCGTTCGGCGGCACCCGCCACCGGCTGAAGCTGCATCATGCGCAGGACCGTGTGCATGCGCTGAACAAGCGCGCCGCCGAGATCGCCCGTGCTGTCGCCGACAAGGCCGGCCGCAAGGTGATCGTCGCCGGTTCGGTCGGCCCGACCGGCGAATTGCTGGTGCCGCTCGGCGCCATGACCTATGACGAGGCGGTCGACGCCTTCGCCGAGCAGATCGAGGGTCTCAAGGAAGGCGGCGCCGAAGTCGCCTGGATCGAGACGATGTCTGCTCCCGACGAGATCCGCGCCGCCGCCGAGGCTGCCATCCGCGTCGGCCTGCCCTACACCTATACCGGTTCCTTCGACACCGCCGGCCGCACCATGATGGGCCTGCTACCCAGGGATATCCACGGCGTCACCGACGGGCTGTCGCAGGCGCCGCTTGGCGTTGGCGCCAATTGCGGCGTCGGCGCGTCTGACATCCTGGCCTCGCTGCTCGACATGACCGAGGCGAAGCCGGAGGCAACGGTGATCGTCAAGGGCAATTGCGGCATTCCCGAATTCCGCGGCACCGAAATCCATTATTCCGGCACACCCGAACTGATGGCCGACTATGTCAGGCTCGCCGTCGATGGCGGCGCCAAAATAATCGGCGGCTGCTGCGGCACCTCGTTCCAGCACCTTGCCGCCATGCGCAAGGCGCTCGACGCGCACACCAAGGCGGATCGTCCGACGGTTGCCGCGATCGTCGAGCGCATCGGTCCGATGCGCAACAAGGTGGCGACGGAAAATACCGCCGAGACCAGCGAAGCCCGCCGCGAGCGCCGCCGCAGCCGGGCCTGAGCTTATCGGTTTCGATTATTCGCTGTTGTCGGCGTAGCTCGACTGCGCCGACTTGAAGTCGACCACATTGTCGCTGTGCATCGTCATCAGCGCGCCGGATGAAACCGGATCGGTTATCTGCTCCAGCATGAGGCGGAAGCGGTCGTTGGTCAGCGCCGACATGGCGGTGTGGCGCGCCTGCGCGACATCGTCACTGATACGCCTGGATTCCGATGATGGGGCCGATGAAACCGCCGAAGCATCTCGTGCCGGCGGTGTCGAGTTGGCGATAGTCCTGATCTGCAATTTCGGCTCCCTCAAGCCCGGTACACCTGTCCTGCGTAACAAGCAGGGGGTTGCGATCCGCTACCGGAAATGCCGCGCAATTTAACGACCTGGAGATTCTCCGAAAAAAGGCCGGCAAGGGAATGAACCCCTCGCCGGCATGCCTCACCCGCCCGCGGTCGGTTTCCCCTGTCAGAACGATCCCATCTGAAAGAAACCGGCCGTCATCACCCACTACCGATTACCGCCCAGCGCCGAGGCAAGGCGCACAAGCGAGAGGAACTCGGACCTGTACCCAAACGGGTCGGCTCCTCGAGCGGCAGTGGCGATCTCCATGATCTTGTCGTAACCGAACTTCGCGGTCGCATCCTCGTCGCGCAGCTTCTGGCCGAAGGCGGCGACCGCGACGGAGAAGCGCTGGTCGGTGCTGGCCTGGTCGAAAGACGAGATCTCGTTGGCCGAGGTCACCGGCGTGGTGATCAGCTTCGAGACGTCTTCATTCGGCAGCTTGTAGCGGATCTTGACGAAGGCATATTCGTCCGCATTGGCAACGCCGCCATTGTCCACCGACGCCTGGCCATAACGCAGCGCGTCGATCTGTTCGCCGCCGCTGCCCTTTGGCGTGATTTCATAGATCGCGGTGACGGAATGGCCCGAGCCGATATCGCCGGCATCGACGCGGTCATTGTTGAAATCCTCGCGGTTCAAGGCGCGGGTCTCGTAGCCGATCAGGCGATATTCCGAGACCTTGTTCGGATTGAACTCGACCTGGATCTTGACGTCCTTGGCGATGGTGAACAGCGTCGACGATGCATCTTCGACCAGCACCTTCTCGGCTTCGGCCAGCGTGTCGATATAGGCGGCGGTGCCGTTGCCGTTCTGGGCGATGGTCTGCATCATCTGGTCGTTCAGATTGCCGCGGCCGAAGCCGAACACCGACAGGAAGACACCGGTCTTGCGCTCTTTTTCGATCAGCCGCTTCAGATCGTCGTCGTCGCTCTGGCCGACATTGAAGTCGCCGTCGGTGGCGAGCATCACCCGGTTGACGCCGTCCTTGACGAAGGATTTCTGCGCCAGCCTGTAGGCTTCCTTGATGCCCGCCTCGCCGGCCGTGCTGCCGCCGGGCGTCAGATTGTCGATGGCACTGAGGATCTTGTCCTTTTGGGACGCCTTGGTCGGCTCCAGGACCGTGCCGGCGTCACCCGCATAGGTTACGATCGAGATCGTGTCGTCGGCCTTCAGCTTGCTGACCAGCAGCCGAAAAGCCGATTTGAGCAGCGGCAGCTTGTCCGGCTCGTCCATCGAGCCCGAGACATCGATCAGGAAGACCAGATTGGCCTTCGGCTGCTCGGTCGGCTTGACGTCAAAACCCTTGATGGCGACATGCATCAGCCTGGTATGCGTGTTCCACGGCGTCGGCATGACGCTGACGGTCGAGTTGAATGGTGTCGAGGCCGACTCCGGACCCTTCCAGTCATAGGGGAAGTAGTTGATCATCTCCTCGACGCGGACAGTATCGACCTGCGGCAGGGTGCCCTGCTTCAGCGAGCTGCGCACGAAGGAATAGGAGGCTGTGTCGACGTCGATCGAGAAGGTCGAGACCGGATCCTCGAGTGCCGCATGCACCGGATTGGTCTTGAAATCCTCGATGCGGTCGCGGTTTTCCGGTTGCGGCTGCATCTGGTCGGCCGGCAAGGTCGACGGCTGCTGCGGCGCCATCAGCTTGGACTCGGCCGGCATGCGGGCCCGCGACGTACTGGGCGCACTTACGGCGCCATCCAATGCGAATTCGCCTGTCGGTGCCGGTGGCGCAGGCTCGGCCAGCACACCGCGCTCCAGTGCATTCTGTTGTGCCGCGCCGGAAGCAACGGTCGATTCGGATTTCTGCGGCGAGGCCGGCGCCACAGGCGCATCGGTCGCGTCGCGGCTTTCCACATCGGCGTCGGCTTTCTTGTCCGTCTCCAGCCCGGTCGGAGCCGGCTTCGGCTCGGCGGTCGTCGGCTTGACGGTCGCCGGCTTGACGGTCGCCGGCTTGTCGGCCAGCGTCTCGGTGATTTTCTCGTCGCCGCCGAATTTCGGCGGCTGTTCCCTCAGCATATGGAAGGTGGCGTATCCGGCGATCGGCAGGGCGACGAGCCCGGCAAGAACCGGCGTGGCAATGAGTTTCTTTTGCATGATCTCGCTCCAGAGCTTTTGTGCTCGCTCTGTGAGACGAAGCCCGCCAACCGATCCTTGGGTAACGGCAGAAATATTTTCCTGATCGTATGCACGCAGGGCGGCTTCGAAAGCACGTGCCTTGGCATCCTTGGCGGGCGCCGGCGCTGCTATATCGCGCAGTCTGTTGAGTTCGTTGTCGTCAACCATGGTCACACTTCCCCGGCCGCGCGCATCAGCGTCTTCAGCCGTTTCTTCGCTTCATGGATGTGCCAGGAAACCGTCGTCTCCGAGATTGTCATCGCCTCGGCCGCGGCCGCATGGCTCAACCCTTCGCCATAGACCAGCAGCACCGCGTCGCGCTGCTTGTCCGGCAATCGCCGGACGGCCGCCCACAGCGCTTCGGCAGGGTCTTCCGGTTCGACCGACGCCTCGCCCGAGATCAGTGCATGGACGCCATAGGCCTCGGTCTTGACGGTCTCGCGGGCGGACTTTCGCATCACGTCGCGCGCGGCGTTCATCGTCACGGAATAGAGCCATGTGGTGAAGGCGCCGCCGCCGCGATAGTCGCGGATCGCTTTGCCCAGCCTGACGCAGACTTCCTGGGCGATGTCTTCGGCATCGGCCTTCCTGCCGCACCAGCGATAGGCGGCGCGATAGACGAAGTCATAGTGCCTTTCCAGCAATGTGCTGAAGGCCCTCCTGTCTCCGCCCTTCGCCCGCCCGATCAGTTCGGCGTCGGAGGCTTCGCTCTCATCCAGCATCATCGCCATCATTTGCCTGTTGGACGAAGGCTAATGGCTAATCCTTGGGGCAATGGAAAGATTTTTTTGGAAACCGCCGGATCGGGACCGTCAACACCCCCGCTTGACATATCCATATCTCGACAGTTATACGTAAATCAATAGCCACAGGGTTATCGATCCCGGATGACGAACGCTCACGATGTCCTCTTCAGAACGCTCTCCGATCCGACGCGTCGCGCGATCTTCGAGCGCCTGTGCCGGCAAGGCGAGCAGACGGTCGGCGCCCTGACGGCTCAGTCGGGGGTCTCTCAACCTGCGGTGTCGAAGCATCTCGGCGTGCTCAAGCAGGCCGGGCTGGTGCGCGATCGCCATCAAGGACGGCAGACCCATTACAGCGCCCAACTGGCAGCACTTTCCCCACTGACCGACTGGACGAACCAGATGAACGCGTTCTGGCAGAGCCGGTTCGACGATCTCGAAAATTTGCTCAAAAGAATCGACCAATGACCAACATTGCGACCGAAACGCGCTCTGTCATCGTCGAACGTGAGATCCCCTATCCGCCGGAAAAAATCTGGCGCGCGCTGACCCAACCGCATCTGATCGAGGAATGGCTGATGAAGAACGACTTCAAGCCAGTCGTGGACCACCGCTTCAAGCTGCGGAAGGAACCGCAACCTGACGTGAGCATCGTTGTGGACTGTCAGGTAACAGCCGTCGAGTTGAACAAGACACTGTCCTACACCTGGCAGGCCTATGGCCTTGAGAGTGTCGTCACCTGGACCCTCGTGCCGACCAGCACAGGCACCCGGTTGCGTATGGAACAGTCCGGCTTCCGGCCGGATCAGGAGCAGGCGTATCGGGGCGCGACGAGCGGGTGGCGACAGTACTTTGCAAATCTGAGTCAGGTCCTGGCGCGGATAGATTGAAACTCGCAGGTGCGGATCGGTGGCCCGCACCGGCTGTTTTGACAGGAGGAACTATTGGACTGGAACAAGTGGGTTCGGCAAATGCATCGCTGGCTGTCGATCATCTTTGCGCTGACCGTCATCGCCAACTTCGCCACCATGGCATTCAGGCAGCCTCCCGCCTGGGTGGTCTACTCGCCGCTCCTGCCGCTCCTCCTGCTGCTGCTCAGCGGCCTGTACATGTTCGTGCTGCCCTATGCCGCCAAGGGACGCGGCGTGCAGCGTGCCGGCGGGTAGGAGTGGGGCAGAGTGGCCAAGACGCAGGGACAATCGACCGAGGCCAAGGCTGCGCCAGTGCTGCTCTCCGGCGGCAACCCGCAAATCGCCAAGGGCGACGGCGACGCCCCGGTGCAGGCCTATATCGCTGCGATGCCGGACTGGAAGCGCGGCCTGGGCGAGCGCCTCGACGCGCTCATCGTGGGCAACGTGCCTGACGTCCGCAAGGCCGTGCGATGGAACTCACCCTTCTACGGCATCGAAGGCCAGGGCTGGTTCGCGAGTTTCCATGTATTCACCCACTATGTGAAGATGACCTTTTTCAGTGGCATCTCATTGCAACCGATCCCACCAGGCGGCACGGCCAAGAGCAAGGATGTGCGCTGGATCGACATCCGCGAAGACCGGTTCGACGAGGCGCAAATGGCGGAATGGATCAAGCAGGCCGCCGCCCTGCCCGGCTGGACCCCGTAGCGGCCACAGACGCAAGAATACGACAGAGGAGAAAGAGCGATGAAGATCAAGCTGACCAGCGTGTATGTGGACAACCAGGAAAACGCATTGCGCTTCTACACCGACGTGCTGGGCTTCACCAAGAAGGCCGATTTCAGCAACGGGCCCTATCGCTGGCTGACAGTGACCTCGGCTGAAGAGCCTGATGGAACCGAACTGCAGCTCGCGCTCAACGACAACCCGGCCGCCAAAGCCTATCAGGAAGCCATCTTCCAGCAGGGTCAGCCTGCGGTCATGTTTTTCACCGACGACGTCAAGGGCGACTACGAGCGCATCAAGGCGAAGGGTGGCGCGTTCACCATGCCGCCGACCGAGGTGACCGGTTCAACCATCGCCCAGCTGAACGACAGCTGCGGCAACCTCGTTCAGATTACCCAACTGGCGCGCTGGTGACAGGCAGCGGTTGAACGCGTCGACGCACAGGAGACACCAAATGACCCCCTCGCAACAGATCGACCAGCTGATCGCCGGTCTCTCGGACTGGCGCGGCGAGACGCTCGCCGACATCCGCAAGACCATCCTTGCAGCCGACCCGGACATCATCGAGGAGTGGAAGTGGATGGGCAGCCCGGTATGGTGCCTCGACGGCAACATCGTGGTCGGCAACGCCCACAAGGACAAGGTGAAGCTGACCTTTTCCCATGGCGCCAGCCTGCCGGATCCCGACAGGCTGCTCAACAATGGTTTTGGCGGCAAGGTGTGGCGGGCTATCGATGTGTTCAAGGGCGACACGCTCAATGAGAGCGCTTTGAAAGAGCTCGTCCGCGCCGCCATCGATTACAACAAGGCC
The DNA here is from genome assembly GCF_003998165.1 of Mesorhizobium sp. M7A.F.Ca.US.007.01.2.1. Taxonomy (NCBI): domain Bacteria; kingdom Pseudomonadati; phylum Pseudomonadota; class Alphaproteobacteria; order Hyphomicrobiales; family Phyllobacteriaceae; genus Mesorhizobium; species Mesorhizobium sp. M7A.F.Ca.US.007.01.2.1. Next base: position 7,055 of record NZ_RZQP01000103.1, read on the forward strand.
AAAAAGAAGAAAAAGGCGCCGGCAGCTACTGGGGCGGAGCCACGGAAGTAAGTCTATGCTGCCTGGCCTGCCACCCAGCCCGACGACCATGCCCACTGGAAATTATAGCCGCCCAGCCAACCCGTGACATCGACGACTTCGCCGATGAAAAACAGGCCCGGCACGGATTTCGCCTGCATCGTCTTCTGGTCCAGCCCGTTGGTGTCGACCCCGCCCAGCGTCACTTCGGCGGTGCGGTAGCCCTCAGAACCGGCAGGCTTGATGCGCCAGTCATTGACTGCGGCAGCTATGGTTTTGATCTGGGCGTCCGCAAGATCGGCGAGGTTGCCGTCGATGCCGGTTCGTTCGGCGATCGACTGCGCCAGCCGCTTCGGCAGGTGATTTGCCAGCACGGTCTGCACCGCCTGCCGCCCATTACCGCGCTTGGCACTACGAATGAGGTCTGCCACATCAACTCCCGGCAGCATGGCGATGCGGATTTCGTCGCCCTCGCGCCAATAGGACGAGATCTGCAGGATGGATGGTCCGCTGACGCCGCGATGCGTGAACAGCATCGCTTCGGAGAACTGCGTCTTGCCGCAGGCGACTTCCGCGTCGACGGCGTTGCCGGCCAGCGGCGCGAGCCGTTCGAGCGTGTTTGCGTCGAAGGTCAGCGGCACCAGCGCCGGCCGCGTTTCGACGATGGCAAGCCCAAACCGTTCGGCAAGCTCGTAGCCGAAACCGGTCGCCCCCATCTTGGGGATCGACTTGCCGCCGCAGGCCACGACCAGAGACTGGCAGCTAATCGTGCCCGTGGAGAGAGTGAGCACAAACCCCTCGGCGGTTTTGCGGACATCCTCAACGCTGGTCGACAGCACCAGTTCGGCGCCCTTGTCCTGCATTTCCGAGACCAGCATGTCGATGATCTGGCGTGCGGAGCCGTCGCAGAACAACTGCCCAAGCGTCTTTTCGTGATAGGCGATGCGGTGGCGTTCGACGAGGGCGATGAAATCGCGTTGCGTATAGCGGCTGAGCGCCGAAATGCAGAAATGCGGATTGCCCGACAGAAAATTCTTCGGGCTGGCATGGATGTTGGTGAAATTGCACCGGCCCCCGCCGGAGATGCGGATCTTCTCGCCAGGCGCCGCCGCATGATCGAGGATCAGCACAGAACGGCCGCGCTTGGCCGCCTCCACGGCGCACATCATTCCGGCGGCACCCGCGCCGATGATCACGACATCATAGGATTGCATCAGGCTGTTCGTTCCCGCTCGGCCCACTCATCCGGCGCAGCGCATTTGTGCTGCCTGATACCGCGAACGGGGCGGACAGCCAACAGGCAAGAACAGCCAGGCAAAGGCTCAGATCAGCGTCTCTGCGAACAACGTCGTCAAGCGCTTCCAGTGGCGTTCGGCGCCCGCGGCATTGAAAACGCTGTGATCGGGCACGCACCAGCCATGCGCCATGCCGGCATAGTTCTCGATGACATGATCTACTTCCGCAACCCTGAGCGCCTCGGCCAGCCGCGCCGACTGTTCCGGCGGGAAACTCCTGTCGACGCCGGATGTGCCGACATAGACACGCGCCTTGATCGAGGCTGCCTTGCGATGCGGGCTGTCGGCGGCGTCGCCGGCCAGATTGCCGCCATGGAAGCTTGCGGCCGCTTTTATCCGTTTGGGATAGGTTGCAGCCGCATTCAATGATCGACCGCCGCCCATGCAATAGCCGATGGTGCCGATCGGCCCGGTGATGCCCTCGGCAGCAAGCGCATCGAGGAACGCACCGCTGTCGCGGATGGTCATCTCCTGCGTCGTGCCGGTGACCAGCGCCATCAGCGGGATTTTGGTCTTTTCCTCGGCGAAGGCGGTCTTGGCGTCGAACGGCCCGTAGGGTGCATTGCGGTAGAACAGGTCGGGCACCAGCACCGCATAGCCTTCATTCGCCAGTCGCTCGGCCATACTGTCGAGCGCCGGCCGCGGACCAAAGGCGTCCTGATAGAGAATGACGCCGGCCTTGGCAGGAGATGCGTTTGCCGAGCGGAAAAGCCCGGCATTGGCAACACCATCCCTGGTCTTGATCTGAAGGTCGTGTTTCGTCATCGCTCGCTCCGTTCGACAGATGCGCGATACATATCCGCGCAAGCCTATACGGCAAGGCGCTCCCTGAGCATGGCAGTCAAAATTTCGTGCGGGATTGCGTGACGCTATTGCTAGCCTTCTCGCACCGTCCGCGCACCGACATGCAGCGCGCGGCCGGCACCGAGCCCCATAATGGCTACGCCAAGCCCGAGCGCGACGAACAGGAACGCCGTTCCCGAAAAACTGCCGGTCCAGTCGCGGATCAGGCCCACCAGCAGCGGGCCGAATGCCGCCAGCACATAGCCGACGCCTTGCGCCATGCCTGAAAGATGCGCGGCGACATGCGAATCCGGCGAACGCAGCACGATTAGGCTCATGGCAGCCGCGATCAGGCCGCCCTGCCCGATGCCTTGCAGGATCGCCCAGAACAGCACGGTCGAGGTCGGTGCGAACAGAATGCCGAGCAGCGCGATCACCGCCGTGGCAACGAGCGCCACATTGATGCCGCGCTGGTCTTTCAGCCGCATCGCGAAGGACGGCACGGCGAGACAGGTGATGACCTGCGCCATGACAGACACCGAAACCATGGCGCCGGCGGTGGCCGCATCGAAGCCACGCTCGCGCAAGATCGGCGCCAGCCAACCGAAGATGCAATAGGCAAGTGCCGACTGCAGGCCCATGAACAGCGTCACCTGCCAAGCCAGGCGATCGCGCCAGAGACCAACGACGCGAAAGCCCCGATGACTGACCTGCCGACGGCTGCCCAGCGCCTGCGGAATCCAGATCAAAAGCACGACCAGTGTAGGCACCGCCCAGGCAGCAAGTGCCCCGGACCACGAACCGGTGACAAAATGCTCGATCGGCAGTGTGAAGCCGGCGGCGGCCGCCGAGCCGGCACAGAGCGCCATGGTGTAGAGCCCGGTCATGACGGCGGCCTTGTCGGCGAAATCTCGCTTCACCAGGCCCGGCAGCAGCACATTGCCGATGGCAATGGCGCCGCCGGCAAGGAAGGTGGCGACAAACAGCAGGGGAACCGTACCGAACCAGCGCAGGCCGGTTCCCAGCACCAGCAAGGTGAGCGCCCCGAGCAAAGTGCGCTCGGCTCCATAGCGCTGGGCAAGTCTTGGCGCGAAGGGCGCGAACAGACCCAGGCACAGAACGGGCAGCGTCGTCAGCAGGCTGGCGCCCGTCGTCGACAGTCCGGTTGCCTGCATCACCTCGGGCAGCAGTACCGACAGGCTGGAAAACAGCGGCCGCAGGCTGAAGGCGATCAGCACAAGGCTCGCGCCAAGCACGATGCGCGCCGCACGGCTGCGCAGTTCAGGCGGCTGCGGCGCGGGCAGGCTGTCGGCCTCGGCATCGATGAGTTCCAGACCCTCGATGGCGGCGGATTGCGCCGTCGGGTCAGGCTGACGAAAACTCTGGTTCATTGCGAAAGCAGTCTTTCAAGTTGGGCAAGCACCGGCGCCATGAAGGCGCGAACGGCGGCAACGGCGCGCTCGGGATTGCTCGCGGCAATGGCGTCGACGATAGCCGCATGCGCCTGGTGGTCCGGTTCGGGCAGATCGCCGTCGATGGTGGCATGGATGGTCTCGGTGATGGCGGCGGTGAAGAAGTCGTAGAGCTCCATCATCGCTTTGTTGCCGGACGCCGCGACAACCGATTTGTGGAAAGCGAGATCGCGCCGGATGAAGGCATCGCTTCCGCCGTCCGCGACGGTGCCGCGTTCGGCAAGCAGTTGCCGCATCGTCTCAAGATCGGCTGGCGTGTGGCGCATGGCGGCGAGCCGTGCCGCCTCCAGGTCGAGCGCCGCCCGCGCCTCCCACTGATCGCGCAGGCCGGTGCGCTTGACCCGGTCGAGCGCGGCAGAGGCATCGACGGTAGAGCGCACATATGTGCCCGAGCCCTGGCGCGTATCCAGCAATCCTTGCGAGACCAGCACCCGCACCGCCTCGCGCACCGTGCCGCGGCTGACCGACAGAAGGTCGGTCAGGGCTGCCTCATTGGGAATGCGCTCGCCGACGCCCCAGCGGCCGCTGACGATCTCCGCACGCAGGCTGCTGGTGGCGCTGTCGGTGAGATTGGTTCTGGTGGCGGGTTGCATAGGCCTATTCATAAGTCATCAGATGACTTGATGAATAGGCCTGCTTCTAGCTGCCGTCAAGATGCTCATCGAAGCCAACGAGCACCATGCAATGGGAACGGATCAGCTGGTGGCCCGTGCGAAGCTCGCCATGTGAAAGGCCTGGACCTCCGGCGGATAGCGATACCCCGTGCCATAGGGGCACGCATTGCGATCGAGGCAACCGCCGCTGCGGCAGGGTTCGCCATTCGCTCCCCCCACATGCGCCAGGCAGGATTGATAAGCGAATCCTTGCACGGAATAGGCGTCGACCGGGCAGGATTTCAGGCAGGGTTTCTCGGCGCAGCTATCGCAAAGGTGGGGCGCTGCCTCGGCAACTTGAACTGGAATTTCGTCGTCAAACAGCAGCACACCGCGGTAGGCATGCCATAGCCCGTAGCGCGGATGCATGAGGATGCCGAGCGGCGACGGTTTCAGCCCCTCCGCCCGCATCGCCCATTGCTGGAACGGCAGATAGGGCTTGTCCGACGGAGAAATCGCCCGTGCGCCAAAATCCTGCGCCACGGCGCCGATCACTTCGCGCGACCATGTGTCGAGCGGATTGGCGATTGCCTGTGGCTGTTGCTCCCACCAACGCAGGAAATGCGGCCAGGGTGCCGCGCCCGCCTGCCCCACCAGCAGGACGGCCGCTGCCGGCGCACCCGATGATCCCGTTGGCGGCGCATCGCTTGGCGTAAAATTGAAGCCGCCGCGAAGAACAAGGCCGTTGGCGAGAAGCGCCGCAGCAATGCGGTCAACGCTGCCGGCGGGCGTAATCATCCCTTCTTGTCCGGATCGGAGAACGCGCTCCGCCAGACTTCCTTGTGGATGATGTTGGCGACTTTAGCCCCGCCTGACTCGGGCTCCTTTCAAGTGAAGGCGTCGGGCATCGACCCCTTCTTCTTGGCGATGAAGTCCTTCAACGCTTCGTCGATGCTCGGATCGAGATGCGGCGCCTCATAGCTTTCCAGCCAGCGGCGCGCGAGTTCGTTGGCGCGCTGCGGCGCTGTCTTCTCGCCTTCGGCCAGCCACTGCTCGTAGGAATTGTTGTCGGCGATGTTGGAGCGGTAGAAGGCGGTCTGGAAATTGGCCTGGGTGTGGTCGCAGCCGAGATAGTGGCTGCCCGGCCCGACCTGGCGGATGGCGTCCATCGCCTGGCCGTTTTCCGACAGGTCGACGCCTTCGGAGAATTTCTGCGTCATGCCGAGCTGGTCGATGTCCATCATGAACTTTTCGTAGCAGGAGGCCAGCCCGCCCTCGAGCCAGCCGGCCGAGTGCAGCACGAAATTGGTGCCGGCCAGGATGGTCGAGTTCAGCGTGTTGGCGCTTTCATAAGCCGCTTGTGCATCCGGAACCTTGGACGCGCAGAGCGAGCCGCCGGTGCGGAACGGCAGGCCGAGACGGCGCGCCAGCTGTGCGGCGCCATAGGAAACCAGCGACGGCTCCGGCGTGCCGAAGGTCGGCGCCCCCGACTGCATCGAAATCGACGAGGCGAAGGTACCGAACAGCACCGGCGCGCCGGGACGGATGAGCTGCGTGAACGACGCGCCGGCCAGCACTTCGGCCAGAACCTGCGTCAGCGTGCCGGCAACCGTCACCGGGCTCATCGCGCCGGCGAGGATGAACGGCGTGACGATGCAGGCCTGGTTGTGGCGCGCATAGACCTTCAGCGCACCGAGCATGGTCTCGTCGAACACCATCGGCGAGTTGGCGTTGATCAGGCTGGTCAGCACCGTGTTGTTCTCGACGAAATCGTCGCCGAACACGATCTTGGCCATGGCGACGGTGTCCTCGGCGCGTTCCGGCGCGGTCACCGAGCCCATAAACGGCTTATCGGAATATTTGATGTGGCTGTAGATCATGTCGAGGTGGCGCTTGTTGACCGGCACATCGACCGGCTCGCATACCGTGCCGCCCGAATGGTGGATCGACGGCGCCATATAGGCGAGCTTAACGAAATTCTGGAAATCCTCGATCGTCGCGTAGCGCCTGACACCGTCGAGGTCACGCACGAAGGGCGGGCCATAGACCGGCGCGAACACGGTGGCATTGCCACCGATCTGCACCGAACGCTCGGAATTGCGGGCGTGCTGGGTGTAGACGGACGGTGCGGTCTTGAGCAGCGAACGGCACAGCCCCTTCGGGAAATGCACGCGCTCGCCCTTGACGTCGGCGCCGGCCTCTTTCCACAGTTGCAGCGCTTCTGCATCGTCGCGGAAGATGATGCCGATCTCCTCGAGCACCGTGTCGGTGTTCTTCTCGATCAGCGCCAGGCCTTCCTCGTCCAGCACCTCGTAAACGTTGATCTTGCGCTTGATGTAGGTGAGCTGCGTGCCCGGGCCTCCGCCCGAACGCGCGGCCCGCCGGGCAGCAGCCCCGCCGCTGGCGCCGCGCCCACGTCGCGCGTTTGACGCTTCCTGATCGACTGCCGCGTGTTCGCTCATGGTGTTCTTCCCTGAATCTGTTCTTGTCTGGAATCCATAGCGGCTGCTCTCGCCGCTTCTTGCCAGATCGTAGCCATGCACCCTATTCGAAACGGCCCGCCAGCGCCAACGCCTGTCGCAAAATCGACAAGAATTCCAAGAGAGTTACGGTCGCTTTCCTTTTGCGGGAAGTCGCAAATCAGCTATGGATACATGCCCTCAGCGGGTTAGGTATGAACGCGAAGATATGTGCCTTGCGACATGGTCGCGATGCCGGCAGGAGCTCGATACAAATGTCCGACGACGAGATCATCCTTTCCGAACTTTCCGACGACGAGTTGGTGCAGCAGATGCACGACGATCTCTATGACGGGCTGAAGGAAGAGATCGAAGAAGGCACCAACATCCTGCTCGAGCGCGGCTGGGCGCCTTACAAGGTGCTGACCGAGGCGCTGGTCGAAGGCATGCGCATCGTCGGCGAGGATTTTCGCGACGGCATCCTGTTCGTGCCGGAAGTGCTGCTTTCCGCCAATGCGATGAAGGCGGGCATGTTCATCCTGCGCCCGCTGCTCGCCGCCACCGGCGCGCCCAAGCAAGGCAAGATGGTCATCGGCACCGTCAAGGGCGACATCCACGATATCGGCAAGAACCTTGTCGGCATGATGATGGAGGGCGCTGGCTTCGACGTCATCGATCTCGGCATCAACAATGCGGTCGAGAAATATCTCGATGCGATCGAACAGCACCAGCCCGACATCATCGGCATGTCCGCACTGCTGACCACGACCATGCCCTATATGAAGGTCGTCATCGACACGATGAAGGAAAAGGGCATCCGCGACGATTATGTCGTGCTGGTCGGCGGCGCACCGCTGAACGAGGAATTCGGCAAGGCCGTCGGCGCCGATGCCTATTGCCGCGACGCGGCGGTGGCGGTCGAGACCGCCAAGGACTTCATGAAGCGCAAGCACAATGTGCGCGCTTCGGCCTGATTGGCCAATTCGGCCTGGACGACAGGAGAAGCCGCGCCCTTGCAGCGCGGCTTTTTTGTTACCAGATGATGAGGTGGCCGCGTGCGGATCAGGGCTTGGTGACGGTGTCCTCGACCGCCTTGGCCGTCGATTTGACATCCCTGCCGACGCCACGGACGGTGTTCGCGCAGGCCGCAAGGGCCAAGGCGCAGGCCAGGATGGCAATCGGCGTGATGCGCAGCAGTTTCATGGACGGTGTCTCCCTCAACAGATAAATTAGCGCCACAACAACGAAGGCCGCTCGACTGGTTCCATGGCCAAGACGCAAAAAACGAAACCGAATCAAGACGACAGGCTGCTCGTCATCGCCTGCGGGATGATTGCGCGCGAAGTTCTGGCCGTCAAGGAACAGCTCGGGCTGGATCACCTCGACCTGACCTGCCTGCCGGCGGAATTCCATTTCTACCCGGACCGCATCGCACCGGCCATGGACAAGGCGATCGAAAAAGCCAAGACGGAAGGCTACAGCAACATCTTCGTCGGCTATGCCGATTGCGGCACCGGCGGTCTGCTCGACCGCATCTGCGAGAAGCATGGCGTCGAGCGCATGGCCGGCCCGCATTGCTTCGCCTTCTACCAGGGCATGGAGGCCTATGCGAAAGTCGCAGACGACGACATGATGTCGTTCTACATGACCGACTTCCTCTGCCGGCAGTTCGACGCTTTCTTCATGAAACCGCTCGGCCTCGACAAGCACCCGGAGTTGATCAAGGACTATTTCGGCAATTACGAGAAGCTGATCTACCTCGCCCAGACCAACGATCCGGAACTCGACAAGGTCGCCGAAAAAGCCGCCAGAATGCTCGGTCTCGTCTATGAACGCCGCGCCACCGGTTATGGCGACCTGACGGCCGGGATGGCGCAGGCGGCTGCAGGCGCCTGAAGCAATTCTTGCCCCGCGATGACTCAAGGCTAGATGACAGGCCGCCGTGGACGGGTAAGGTGTGCGCCACAAGCAAACAGACTGCCAGCCATGGAAACGCACTGATGACCCCTCGCCTCTTGATAGCTGCACTCGGCCTCCTCTGTTTGGCCCTGCCCGCCCATGCCGACGGCGAGATACAGAAACTCATCACCCCGGCCGACAAGACGCGGCTCGACAAATATGGCGAGACCCGCAAGGCAGCCCTTGCCGAGGCGAAGACAGGCAACCCGGCCGAGGTCAAGCAACTCGATGCCCTGTTGGCAAAGCCGCTGGTGGCCTTTTCCGACAAGGACCTGACCGGCAACTGGCAGTGCCGCACCATCAAGGCCGGCGGACCTTTGCCGCTCGTCATCTATGGCTGGTTCAAGTGCAAGGTGACCGATGACGGTTCCGGCTGGCGGCTGGAGAAGATCAGCGGCTCGCAGCGTACCAGGGGCCGTTTCTTCGACGATGGCGAGAAACGCGCGATCTATCTCGGCTCCTTCTATGTCAACAGCGATCCGGCAAAGCCCTATGGCAGCGGTCCGCAAACCGACCAGGTCGGCTACGCCTTCCGCAACAGCGCCAAGGAATGGCGCATCGAATTTCCGGCGCCCTACTATGAATCGAAGCTCGATATCATCGAATTCAAGCGCTGACCGTGTATCGAACAGCTGATCACCAAGGATTAACCCGGACACCCTAGCATCCCGTCTATTGTCGAGAACGGTTGCTTGGAGGGGGCAAGATCCATGGCAGCATCAGAATCCAATACGCGTCCGATCGTGGTCGTCACCGGAGGCGGCCAGCATGTCTGGGCCATGATCAATGCAATCGCCGACCGCGTAGGTCCTGTCAGCGTCGTCCTCGAAACGCCTGAATCCAAGAAGCAATTGCTGCGTGGCCGGGCTCGCCGCCAAGGCTGGATCTCCGCCATCGGCCAGCTTGGCACGATGGTACTGAGCAGGTTGGGCAAGCGATTCCTGGCCGGCCATAGCGCGCGACTGATTGCCGAGGAGAAGCTGGAGGTTGAGCCGCGACCAGGCCAGGAGATCATCCCGGTAGCCTCGGCCAATGGGCTTGAGTGCCTGCAGGCGATCCAGAAGATCCGGCCAGGCGTTGTGCTGCTCAACGGTTGCCGACTTATCTCGGCTGAGATGCTGAGCAAAATGCCCTGCCCGGTGCTCAACTACCATGCGGGCATCACCCCGAAATATCGCGGCATGAATGGCGGCTATTGGGCTCTGGTATCAGGCGATGCGGAGAATTTCGGCACGACTGTCCACCTCGTCGACGCTGGCGTCGACACTGGTGGCGTGCTGAAGCAGGCGCGCGGCAGATCGAAAAAAGGCGACACCATCTCAAGTCACGCGCTACGCCAGACGGCGTTCTCGCGCGACATCTGCGTCGAGGCTGTCAGCGATGCACTGGCTGGAAAACTCACGACGATCGATCCCGGCCTGCCTTCGAAACTCTGGTATCATCCGACGATCTGGTTCTACGTCTGGACGGGCCTCAGAACTGGCATCTGGTAGCGCGTTTTTCGTCCTGGACGGCATACTGCGCGCCAGCGTTTCCGACGCGCTGGACCGGGCGCCGGCACACGCCGCAAACGAATAAACCCACCTTTCATTTTACGACATCGAAATGCGTCGCTTTTGAATGCGCGCGCGTCGTCCCATAACAAGCGGCACCACTGCGCTTGCGGCAATGCTCGATAGTTCGAGGAGTGAGAATTCATGGCCGATCTGATCGTCGTCTACTGGCGCGACATCCCTGCCCAGGTGATCGTCAAGAAGGGCCGGCAGAACGCCAAGCGCGAACTGCCGCTGCGCTTTACCGAGGCGATCGACATGTGCGCCATGCGCACCGGCGCCGGCGGTACAGACGACTATCTGGCCGAATGGCGCAAAGCCGATCCCATTCCGGTCGGCGACAACCTCGAAGCCGAAGTCGAGAAGGCATTCAACGACATCGACACGAGATATGACCGCGAGCGGCTGGTCGCTTTGGTCAAGGCGGGCGGCAAAGAAAATGTCTGAAACCATTCCTGCCAAGGAGAGGCCGGCTGTTACCCAGGCCACTCTGGTCAAGAAGGCAGCGCCGAAATCCGACTACAAGCCGGCCGACGTATCGCCGCAGCGGCGCGTGCAGCGTTCCTTCGCGGTCAGATTATGGTCGGTGCGGCACTCGCGATTACTCGAATGGTTCTACGCCAAATTCGCCGACATGTTCCTGCTCCTCCATCCCTTATGGAAAGGCATAGGCTATGGCCGTGTCGAAGGGCCGATCAAATTTGTCGAGAAGCGCGTCAAGGGCTTCATGTTCGACTGCCGCATGTGCGGCCAGTGCATCTTGTCCTCGACAGGCATGTCTTGCCCGATGAACTGCCCCAAGCAATTGCGCAACGGCCCTTGCGGCGGTGTCCGCGCCAACGGCAATTGCGAGGTCGAGCCCGATATGCCCTGCGTCTGGGTCAAGGCCTGGGAAGGCTCGCAGAACATGGTGCACAGCGACAGGATCCTGACCGTGCAGAAGCCGGTCGACCAGTCGCTGCGTGAAACCTCGGCCTGGCTGCGGGTGACCGCGCAGGCGGCCACCGCGCGCGAAGCCGCCGCTGCCGCCAAGAATGAGGCGGCCAGCACCGGGGCGTCGGCATGATCGGCCGCCAGCGCGACGAAAACCCGGCCGGCATCCACCTGCCGCTCGAACCCCTGCCCGGCCACACCTCGCGCGGTCGGCTGGAGCGCGTACTGCGGCGCGGCGAGTTCGCTGTGACGACGGAGCTCAACCCGCCCGACAGCGCCGATCCGGAAGACGTCTACAACAGGGCGAAAATCTTCGACGGCTGGGTCGACGCCATCAACGCCGTCGATGCATCGGGCGCCAACTGCCACATGTCCTCGGTCGGCATCTGCGCACTTTTGACCCGCATGGGCTATGCGCCGATCATGCAGATCGCCTGCCGCGACAAGAACCGCATCGCCATCCAGGGCGACGTACTGGGCGGGGCTGCGATGGGCGTCGCCAACATGCTGTGCCTGACAGGTGACGGCGTGCAGGCCGGAGACCAGCCCGGCGCCAAGCCGGTGTTCGATCTCGACTGCATGTCGCTCCTGGAAACCTGCCGCATCATGCGCGACAACGGCAAGTTCCTGTCCGGCCGCAAGCTGACGACGCCGCCACAGCTTTTCCTGGGTGCTGCGATCAATCCGTTCGCGCCGCCGATCGACTTCCGCCCGCACCGGCTGGGCAAGAAGATCGCCGCCGGCGCGCAATTCGTACAGAGCCAGTATTGCTTCGACGTGCCCATGTTCCGCACCTACATGCAAAAGGTGCGCGACCTCGGCTATACCGAAAAATGCTTCATCCTGGTTGGCGTCGGGCCGCTCGCCTCGGCCAAGACGGCCAAGTGGATCCGCTCGAACGTGCCGGGCATCCATATTCCCGATTCCGTCATCAAGCGGCTGGAAGGCGCCCAGGACCAGAAGAAGGAGGGCAAGCAGCTCTGCATCGACATCATCAACGAGGTGAAGGAAATATCAGGCGTTTCCGGCGTCCATGTGATGGCCTACCGGCAGGAGGAATATGTCGCCGAGATCGTCGATGAATCGGGCGTGCTGAAGGGCCGCCAGCCGTGGAAACGCGAGATCCGCCGCGACGATCAGCTTGTCGCCGACCGGCTCGACAGCATCTTGCACGACGACATTACCGAAACGCAGGTGGACATGGTGAAGACCGCGCACTGACGGCGCGGACGGCCACCCATTCGCTTGAACGAAACCAGACAACGATATAAAGAAATCTTTATATCACGGCGGAGAGAATTTATGACCCGTACCATCGTCGCTTCGGCGACACGAGAAATCATCATCGGCTTCGACCAGCCGTTCTGCGTGATCGGCGAACGCATCAACCCGACCGGCCGCAAGAAGCTGGCCGCCGAGATGATCGCGGGCAATTTCGAGACCGTCATCAGGGACGCATTGGAGCAGGCAGCCTGTGGCGCCACCATGCTCGACGTCAACGCCGGCGTCACCTCGGTCAATCCGAACGAGACCGAACCCGGCCTCTTGGTGCAGACGATGGAGATCGTGCAGGGGCTGGTCGACCTGCCGCTGTCGATCGACAGTTCCGTCACCGCCGCGATCGAAGCCGCACTCAAGGTTGCCAAGGGCCGCCCGCTGGTCAACTCCGTCACCGGCGAGGAAGAAAAGCTCGAAGCCATCCTGCCGCTGGTCAAGAAGTACAACGTGCCGGTCGTCGCCATCTCCAACGACGAGACCGGCATTTCGATGGACCCGGACGTGCGTTTCGCCGTCGCCAAGAAGATCGTCGAGCGCTGCGCCGATTTCGGCATTCCGGCGCATGACGTCGTCGTCGACCCGCTGGTCATGCCGATCGGCGCGCTGGGCGATGCCGGCCGCCAGGTCTTCGCGCTGCTGCGTCGCCTGCGTGAAGAACTCAAGGTCAACACCACCTGCGGCCTGTCCAACATCTCTTTCGGCCTGCCGCATCGCCACGGCATCAACGCCGCCTTCATCCCGATGGTGATCGGCGCCGGCATGACCTCGGCCATCATGAACCCGGTGCGGCCGCAGGAAATGGAAGCCGTGCGCGGCGCCAATGTGCTGAACGGCACCGACGAGAACTGCACCAACTGGATCCGCACCTACAAGGATTATAAGCCGGCCGAAGGCGGCCAGGCGGTCGCCGCCCCGACTCAGGTCAATGCGCCGGGCGACGGCGCCGGCAATGGCGGCCGCCGCCGTGGCGGTCGTGAGGCCCGGATGGGTCGAGGATAGCGATTCAATATGGAATTTGATGATTTAATAGAAATATGAAAATATGGATTGTACCTACTCATATTTCCATATAGACCCCTTCCGTAACTTGAAGGAGGTTTTGATGCAACGTATCGAAATTTCGGACGCTGACTACGAACGCCTAAAGGCGCTTGCCGAGCCGTTTGTTGACACTCCAGCCACGGTTATAGGGCGATTGCTCGATCGATATTCTGGCCATTCCGACCAAAAAAAGGGGACTGAAGCCAACCCGTTGCCGATGATGTTTACGGAGATCCCTCCTCTAACTCATGCGAAATTTTTGGATGGAAATCTGGACGGGAAGTCACCCGAAAAGAAGGCTTGGGACGCTTTCCTTGTGGTCGCTTTGAATGCGGCATTGGAAAAGCTGAATGATCTCGATGAGTTGAGAAAAGTATCCGGCGCCAACTTGAAAAATGGTAGAAAAGAAGACGAGGGTTACAAGTATCTCGCCGAAAAGAAATACTCGTACCAAGGGGTTTCAGCTGAAGATGCGATGAAAATAGTGCAGCGTCTTTGCAAGTATTTTGACTGGCGTTGTGA
>NZ_RZQP01000104.1:0-20956 GCF_003998165.1 Mesorhizobium sp. M7A.F.Ca.US.007.01.2.1
GTATCATCCCGGCCGTTCCGGCACGATCAAGCTCGGCCCGAAAACCGTGCTCGGAACTTTCGGTGAATTCCATCCGAAGACGCTGGAAGGGCTCGATGTTTCCGGCCCGCTGTGCGGCTTCGAGGTCTTCGTCGATGCCGTGCCTGAACCGAAGGCCAAGCCGACGAAAACCAAGCCGAAACTGGAACTGTCGCCCTTCCAGGCGGTCAAGCGCGATTTCGCTTTCGTCGTCGACAAGTCGGTCGAGGCCGGCACGCTGGTGCGCGCAGCGCTCGCCGCCGACAAGAAGCTCATCACCGCCGTCTCGGTCTTCGATATTTTCGAAGGCGCTTCGCTGGGCGAGGGCAAAAAATCGATTGCCATCGAAGTGTCGATCCAGCCGGTCGAAAAGACGCTCACCGACGAGGATTTCGAGGCACTGGCCAAGCGCATCATCGAGAATGTCGGCAAGCAGACCGGGGGCGTTCTGCGGGGCTAAAAAACTTGCGAGCAGATGGCGAATCGCCCTCCAAAGGGCGATGGACCATCTGCGGTATTCCGGCCTTCCCCTTGAAGAACAGCGCGCGGCGTTTCTCGCCATCGTGTCTGCCGACCCGCTGTTATGCGACGCGGTGGCGCGGGCTCGCACGCTCGACCTGCCGGACTGGCTGGTGGTATCCGGCGCTCTCTACAACAGCATCTGGAACCACCTGACCGGCAAACCGTCGGGCTACGGCATCAAGGATGTTGATCTTTTCTACTTCGATGACAGCGACCTGTCCTATGAGGCCGAGGACGCGGTGATCCGCCGGGCGGAGAAGCATTTCGAGGGGCTGGCGTTGCCGGTCGAGGTGCGCAACCAGGCGCGGGTGCATCTGTGGTATCCGCAGAAGTTCGGACGGCCGTGCCCGCGCTATTTGAGCGCCAGCGAATCCGTTAGCCATTTTGCCTCGAAGACGCACGCCGTCGGGGTTCGATACGACGCTGACGGGCAGCTCGAGATCGTGGCACCGTTTGGTCTTGACGACATTTTCTCGTTTCGCATCACGCCGAACCGGGTGATGGACAATCAGCGCACGCATGAGGCGAAGGGTAAGCGTGCAAGGGAGAATTGGCCGGAGATTAGTGTCGAGCCTTGGTAAAAATGTCGGCAGGGCAGAGGGGGGCGCTTCATGTCAGCGTCCCCACCTTCTGCACCGCGCTGCGTACGAAAAAGGGGCGCGCGGCGCCCCTTCCGATTACTCACCAGTTTTCACCCATTCACCAGCGTCAGCTCCTTCTCCGCATAGCGCCTACCGACCACCTTGTCGGGCGACAGCGCGTCACCAATCGCCTGCACCTCGACCGCGCTCAGCGCGATCCCGGCAGCCGCCGCATTCTGCTCCAGATGGCGTATCCTTCTTGCGCCGGGGATCGGCACGATGAAATCGCCCTGGTGCAGCACCCAGGCCAGCGCCAGTTGGGCCGAAGTTACCCCCTTTTCAGCTGCCAGCTTTTCCAGCGTCGCGATGACAGCGGCGTTGGCTTCCATCGCCTCGGCCTGGAAGCGCGGCAAGGTCCGGCGCCAGTCGTCGTCGCTCAGCGCCTCGGGCTTGGCGATCGTGCCGGTCAGCAGGCCACGGCCGAGCGGGCTGTAGGGAACAAAACCGATGCCGAGTTCGCGGCAGACGGCGAACACCTCGTCTTCCGGGTCGCGGCTCCACAGCGAATATTCGCTCTGCACGGCAGCAATTGGATGCACGGCATGGGCCCGGCGGATGGTCGCCGCACTCGCCTCCGACAGGCCGAGCGCGCGCACCTTGCCCTCGCGCACCAACTCGGCCATGGCACCGACCGTGTCCTCGATCGGCACGTTGGGGTCGACACGGTGCTGGTAGTAGAGGTCGATCACATCCGTGCCCAGCCGCTTCAGCGACGCCTCGGCGACCGCCTTGACGTGCTCGGGGCGGCTGTCGACGCCGGCCATGCGGTCGAGGCCTGTACCTTCCTCCAAAATCCTGAAGCCGAATTTTGTCGCGATCGTCACCTTGTCACGCGCGGACTTCAGCGCCTTGCCGAGCAGGATCTCGTTCTCGAACGGGCCATAGACCTCCGCCGTGTCGAAGAAATTGACGCCGATATCGATGGCGCGGTGCAGCGTGGCGATTGCGTCGGCTTCCGCCTGGCCGCCATAGGCGAAGCTCATGCCCATGCAGCCGAGGCCGACGGGATATACGTTCAATTCAGTTCCTAGCTTGCGGGTTTGCATAATGCGTCTCCTTGTTGCGATGCGGCAGAAATAGCGCCTTGCCTTGTGTTCGATAATCGGCTCTCATTTGCACGGGCTGTTCTAAAAGATAGATCAATGAATCGCGCGCATCTTTCCCAACTGGCCGTGCTGGCAACCGTTGCCCAATGCGGCAGCTTTCGCGGCGCGGCCAGGGAATTGGCCATCGCGCCTTCGGCGGTCAGCCATGCGGTGTCCAGCCTAGAGGCGCGGCTTGGCGTTCGGCTGCTGGCGCGCAGCACACGCAGCGTCGCGCCGACCGAAGAAGGTGCGCAGTTGCTGGAACGGCTGCGACCGGCGCTGTCGGAGATCGATCTGGCGCTGGAGACGGCAATCGAGACGCGCGACCGGCCGGCCGGCAATCTGCGCCTGACCGTGCCGCGCACCGCAGCCCATTTGGCGCTGACGCCACGGTTGGGCGCCTTTGCGTCGACCTATCCCGATATCGTGCTGGAGATCGTCATCGAGGACCGTTTCACCGACGTGGTGGAAGGGGGCTTCGATGCTGGCGTCAGGCTAGGCGAGAGCCTGCAGCGCGACATGATCGCGGTGCGCATCGGGCCGGACCTTCGCGGCGCGGTGGTCGGCGCCCCGGTCTATTTCGAGGTCAACCCCAAGCCGCGTCACCCGCGCGACCTGGCTGACCACCGCTGCATCCGCTTCCGCTTCTCCAGCGGCATCCTCTACCGCTGGGAGTTCGAGAAAGGCCGCGAGGCGATCGAGATGGCGGTGGAGGGACCGCTGATCCTCGACGAGGACCACTTGATCGCCCAGGCGGCGGTCGACGGCGCTGGGCTCGCCTTCGTCTTTGAGGATTATGTCCGCGCGCCGCTCGCCGACGGCAGGCTGATCCGTGTGCTGGAGGACTGGTGCCCCTCCTTCGACGGCTTCTTCGTCTATTATCCGAGCCGCCGGCAAATGCGCCCGGCGCTCCGGGCGTTTGTCGATTTCTTCAAGGTGAGTGGATAGAGCGGGCTCGCCCCTCCCCTTGTGGCCCTCCGGAGGGAGAGGAAGGGCACCGGCTGTGATAAGCTCGCGCCTTCCTCTCCCCCTCCGGAGGGAGAGGAAGGGAGCCAGGCTCGGCGAACTCGCGCCTTTCGTCTCCCTCCGGAGGGCCCTGATGGGAGTCCGAAGGACGGGCGAGATCGGCGGCTCGCCCCGATAGGTCGGCTGAGGGAAGGGGTGGGTAGCGCCCTACGAGACCCCCACCCCGCTTCGCAAAATCCGCTTCGCGGCATTTGCTGCGCGACCCTCCCCACAAGGGGGAGGGTGAAGCGCGCTGGAAGAAAGCCGAACCAACATTCGTTCACTCCCCATGCAAACATCGATCACCAACAGCCCCACCCGCTATGGCTGGGGCGCGATCCTTCTCCACTGGCTGATTGCGCTCATTTTCATCGGCCAGTTCGGGCTCGGCTTCGTCATGGTGCGGCTGACCAGCCAGCGCACCGCCTTCGAGCTGATCCAACTGCACAAATCTTTCGGCTTCCTGCTGCTCGGGCTTGTGTTGCTGCGCATCGCCTGGCGTCTTGGCAATGCAACGCCGGCGCTGCCGCGCTCGGTCGGAACCCTGGAGCGTCGGGCAGCACCGTTGGCCCATCTTGCGCTCTACGCGTTTCAGCTTGCCTTGCCCTTGTCCGGCTGGGCGCTGGTGTCGGTCTCGATGCTGGAGATCCCCAGCCTGCCGTTCAACCTGTTCGTCATGCCGAACCTGCCGCTGGCCGAATCGGATGGTGCCGAGAGCTTCTGGGCGGCTGCACATTGGTATCTCGCCTATGCCGGCATGACGCTTGTGGCTCTCCACGTCGCGGCGGCGCTGCGGCATCATTTCCAGCTCAGGGATGGCGTGCTCACGCGCATGGTCACGCCTTCGTCAGATTCGGAATAGAGCGAGCGGTTCATTCGTTCATGGAGTGAGGGCGCAAGAAATGCGCTGCCTCCAACAAGGAACATCCCCATGTACACGCGCATCCTCGGATTTGCGGCGGTCGCCGCTTGCCTTGCCATGCCTGTTTCTGCGGCCGTCGCGCTGGGTGACGCCGCCGGCAGCTATTCGATCAGCCCGGCCAGTTCCAGCATCCGCTTCTCCATCGGCAAGGTCGGCGGCGGCGGCCTCAATGGCACCTTCGCCCGCTTCAAGGGCTCGATCCGCATCGACAACAGCGATGTCGGGCGCTCAGCTGTCAATTTCACCATTTTTCCCGAAAGCGTCGGCACCGGCCAGGGCCGTATCGATGCCTTCCTGCGCTCCGACGCGGTGTTTGATGCCGCCAACAGCCCGGAAATCCAGTTCCGCTCTACCAGCGTGACCCGAACCAGCGACACCACGGCTCTCGTCAGCGGCCGGCTGACGGCGCGCGGCAAGACGTTCCCGGAAAAATTCACGGCCGAGCTCGGCGGTCTCAAGGCCGGCATGATCAAATTCCATGTCACCGGCAAGGTGCTGAGGTCGCGCTACGGCATGGATGTCGGCACGCCGATCTATTCCAACATCGTCGACTTCGACATGACGCTGACCGGCAAAAGGGGCTGACCTCGTCATTGGCTTTTCCGGCGATTTCGGGCAAACCTCGTCGCCTGTAATCGTGATGGAGAAGCCTGATGTTCCGATGGGGTGTGTTGTCGACGGCCAAGATCGGCCGCGAGCATTTGTTGCCGGCGATGGTCGAGGCGGAGAATAGCGTGCTGTCGGCGATCGCCAGCCGCGATCTGTCGAAGGCCAAGGCGCTGGCCGATCGCTTCGGTGCGCGGCATGCCTTCGGCTCCTATGAGGAACTGCTTGCCTCCAACGAGGTCGACGGCGTCTACATCCCGCTGCCGACCTCGCAGCATGTCGAGTGGGCGGCCAAGGCCATCGAAGCCGGCAAGCATGTGCTGGTCGAAAAGCCGCTGGCGCTCGACGCCAAGGACATCCTGCCGCTGATCAAGCTGCGCGACCAGAAAAAGGTGCTGGTCTGCGAAGCCTTCATGGTCATCTACCACCCGCAATGGATCAAGGTGCGCGAGCTCATCGCCAGCGGCGCCATCGGCCGGCTGCGCCATGTGCAGGGCGCGTTCTCCTACTACAACGTCGACCCCAGCAACATGCGCAACCAGCTCGACCTCGGCGGCGGCGCGCTGCCCGACATCGGCGTTTACCCGACCGTGTCGACGCGCTTTTCCACCGGCAAGGAGCCGCTGCGCGTGCAGGCGACGATCGAGCGCGACAAGACATTCGGCACCGACATCTACTCCTCGATCCGTGCCGATTTCGGTGACTTCGAGCTGTCGTTCTATCTGTCGACGCAGATGGCGGCGCGCCAGGTGATGGTGTTCCACGGCGAGAAGGGTTTCATCGAGTTGTTCTCGCCTTTCAATGCCGGGCTCTACGACCACCACCGCGTCGAACTGCACAACCAGAACCACACCGAGGCGCAGGTTTTCCGCTTTCCCGGCACGCAGCAGTACCGGCTGGAGGTCGAGACCTTCGCGCGCGCGGCACAGGGCGGCAAGGAGCGCGTCTTCACGCTGGAGGAATCGGTGCTCAACCAGAAAGTCATCGACGCCATCTTCCGCGCCGGCGGCAAAGAAGGCTGGGAGACCGTCTGAATTCCTTGCATTGAAATAGCCGGCTAATTCTGGGAGGAAAAATGGCTGACGATGCGGACGTGATCATTGTCGGCGCCGGCCTTGCAGGGCTGGTTGCCGCCGCCGAGCTCGCCGAGGCCGGCAAGAAAATCATCATCGTCGACCAGGAGCCGGAGCAGTCGCTCGGCGGCCAGGCATTCTGGTCGTTCGGCGGCCTTTTCCTCGTCGATTCGCCCGAGCAGCGGCGCATGCGCATCCGCGATTCGCATGACCTGGCGCTGGAAGACTGGCTCGGCACCGCGGCTTTCGATCGGCCCGAGGATTTCTGGCCGCGCAAATGGGCGGAAGCCTATGTCGGCTTTGCCGCCGGCGAAAAACGCTCCTGGCTGATACAGCGCGGCCTGAAATTCTTTCCCGTGGTCGGCTGGGCCGAGCGAGGCGGCGGCAATGCCATCGGCCACGGCAATTCGGTGCCGCGCTTCCACATCACCTGGGGCACGGGCCCCGGCGTTCTCGACCCCTTCGTACAGCGCGTGCGCGAGGCGCAGAAGCGCGGACTGATCAGTTTCAAATTCCGCCATCGGGTCGATGAATTGACCCGCACGGGTGCGACTGTCGACGGGGTGCGCGGCGACATCCTGCAACCGAGTACCGCCGAGCGCGGCCACAAGAGTTCGCGCGAAATATCAGGAGATTTCGAGCTTCGCGCGCAAGCCGTGATCGTCGCTTCCGGCGGCATCGGCGCCAACCATCAGCTTGTGCGGGAAAACTGGCCGCAGCGGCTGGGCGCGGCGCCCAAGCGCATGATCACCGGCGTGCCCGATCACGTCGACGGCCGCATGCTGGCGATCACGGAACAGGCCGGCGGTTCGATCATCAACCGCGACCGCATGTGGCACTATGTCGAGGGCATCAAGAACTGGGCGCCGATCTGGACCGACCATGCGATACGCATCCTGCCCGGCCCATCATCGCTGTGGCTCGATGCGCGCGGCAAGCGCCTGCCGGTGCCGCTCTATCCCGGCTTCGACACTCTGGGCACGCTCTCCCACATCATGAGCACCGGCTTCGACTATTCCTGGTTCATCCTGACCAAGAAGATCATCCAGAAGGAGTTCGCGCTGTCGGGCTCCGAGCAGAACCCCGATCTGACCGGCAAGAGCTGGCGCCAGGTGCTCGGCCGCGCCACATCGGGCATTCCGGGCCCCGTCAAGGCGTTCATGGAAAAGGGCGAGGACTTCATCGTCGAGGCCGATTTGCCGGCGCTGGTCGCGCGCATGAACGCGCTGGCCGGCGGCGAGGCGCTGCTTGAGGTGGCTCAAGTCGAGCGCGAGATCCACGCCCGCGATAGGCAGCTCGACAACCCGTTCTCCAAGGATATGCAGATCACCGCTCTGCGCGGCGCGCGCGCCTATCTCGGCGACCGGCTGATCCGCACGGCCAAGCCGCACAAGATGCTCGATCCGGCAAATGGCCCGCTGATCGCGGTGCGGCTCAACATCCTGACCCGCAAGACGCTGGGCGGCCTGCAGACCGATCTCGACAGCCGCGTGCTGGGGGCAGATGGGCAGCCGGTCGCCGGGCTCTATGCCGTCGGCGAAGCCGCCGGTTTCGGCGGCGGCGGCGTGCATGGCTATGCGGCGCTCGAAGGCACCTTCCTCGGCGGCTGCATCTTTTCCGGCCGCAGCGCCGGCCGGGCAGCGGCTGCCTCGGTGGCGTGATGGGGCGCCACTTGGTCCTCAGAGTTTGGCCGCGATCACCAGCGCCAGCCGCCCTGTCCAAGCGCGGTCACCGCACCGACGATCCGGGTGAAGCTGGTGCGGGCGCGGCCAACCGTGTGCCGGGCTCTGAGATAGCCGTGCACCAATCCCGGCTCCTCGAACCACGTCGCGTGGCCACCTGCCGTGATGATCAGGTCGCGATAGGTCTCGCCATCCGATGACAGCGGGTCGCATTCGGCGGTGATCAGCACTGTCGGCGGCAAGTTGGAGAAATCGGTGTCGGCAAGCGGGCCCAGCGTCGCATCGCCGCTACGGTCTTGCCCTCCAGTGCGAATGTGCTTGTAGAATTCGAGATCGCGCACGGTCAGCATCGGCGCTTCGGCGTGCTTGACATAGGAGCCTTTCGAGCGGTTTCCGCCGAGGCCGGGATAGATCAGCACCTGGCCGACCGGCCTTTTCGAATGGCCGCGCGTGGCGTGACTGACGGCGGCGCAGAGATTGCCGCCGGCGCTGTCGCCGCAGAGCACGATAGGATGATCCCGATTGGCGGCGGCCCATTCGAAGGCGCTCATGGCATCGTCGAAGGCGGCTGGATGCAAATGTTCCGGCGCGAGCCGGTAATCTACGGAGACCACCTCATAGCCTGTGCGCGAGCACAGCTCCGCGCAAACATCGTCATGGCTGTCCAGCCCACCAAGGATGAAGCCACCGCCATGGACATAGAGCACCGTCACGCCTGCCTGAAGTGGGCTTCGGTAGATACGGATCGGGATATCGTGCGTCGGCGTTGCAATGGCGGAGGTTTCGACAGCGATGCCCTCGGGGTAGCCGGCAAAGAATTCCCGGCACATGCGGTCGTAAATCTCGCGCTGCTGCGCGATCGTGTAGTCGATCGTATCGGGCGGGTAATAGGAATTGGTGCGCTCGATGAAGGCCCAGGTCTCGGCGTCGATGAGCTTGATGTAGTCGGTCATGGGTGCTGGAGAGGCGGCCAAGGCTGAGCCTGGGCGCCCCCCTCTGTCCTGCCGGACATCTCCCCCTCAAGGGGGGAGATCGGATGTCGCGAAGGCTTTCGCCAACCTTCTGCGTCGCAAGAAGAGTGCAGAGATCGAAGCTGCCAATCTCCTCCCTTGAGGGGGAGATGTCCGGCAGGACAGAGGGGGGTAAGCGCCGTCATTTCGGCAACAATCCTTACTTCCCCTTCCACACCGGCTCACGCTTCTCCGCAAAAGCACGAAAACCCTCCATATTGTCCTCGGAGCCATAGAGCGCATCGACCGTCGGCAATTGCCGGCGGGTCACCTTGTTCATGGCGTCCTGGAAGGTCAGCGCCTCGGCCACGCGCGCCGTCTCCTTGATCGCGGCAAACACCAGCGGTGGGCCGCCTGCGAGCAGCCGGGCGATCTCCCAGACGCGATCTTCCAGCTTTTCCTTGGGCAGCACTTCGTTGACCAAGCCCCAGCGATGCGCTTCAGCGACATCCATCCAGCGGCCGGTGAGCAGAAGGTCCATGGCGACATGGTAGGGGATGCGCTTCGGCAGCTTGATCGTCGCCGCGTCGGCCAGCGTGCCGGCTCGGATCTCGGGCAGCGCGAAGGAGGAATGATCGGAGGCGTAGATGAGGTCGCAGGACAGCGCCAGCTCGAAGCCGCCGCCGACCGCCATGCCGTTGACGCACGCGATGATCGGCTTGTTGAGGTCGCGCAGCTCCTGCAGGCCGGCAAAGCCGCCGACGCCATAGTCGCCGTCGACCGCATCGCCGCCGGCAGCTGCTTTGAGGTCCCAGCCCGCGCAGAAGAACTTGTCGCCAGCGGTCTTGACGATGGCGACGCGCAATTCCGGATCGTCTCGGAACGCCTTGAAGGTCTCGCCCATCAGCCGCGAGGTCTTCAGGTCGATGGCGTTGGCCTTGGGCCGGTCGAGGGTGACTTCGAGGATGGTGCCCTCGCGGCGGGTCGAAATGACGTCAGACATTCTTGTTCTCTCCCAGCACCAGCAGCGCGTCGGCGATCCAGGCGCCCTTGCCCTCTGCACAGACGATCAGCGGGTTGATGTCGAGTTCCTCGATCTCCCCGGCATTCTGCTGCACGAAGGCGGCAATGCCAGAGATAGCATCGATGGCAGCCGCGACATCGGCCTTCGGCCGGCCGCGATAGCCTTCGAGCAGCGGGAACAGTTTCAGGCCGCGCAGCGCCGCCTCGATATCGTCGCGGGTCGCCGGCAGCATCAGCGTGACGCTGTCGCGCAACAGCTCGACCAGCACGCCACCAGTGCCGAGCGTCATCACCGCGCCGAACATCGGATCGCGGGTGAAGCCGACGATGAGTTCGGCAACACCGTCGCGCACCATGCGCTCGACATAGAGCCCGGTGCCGAGCGGCAACAGGTCATGCGCTGCGGTGCTGACGGATTCGGCATCCCTGAGATTGAGCCTGACAGCGCCAACTTCGGATTTGTGGGTGACGCCGAGCGCCTTCAACGCGACGGGAAAGCCGAGCGCCATGGACGAAATCACCGCCTCGACGGCATTGGCTGCGCGCTCGCCCTTCGGCACCGGCAGGCCGGCTTTGATCAGCCGTGACTTCGCCTCGGCTTCGTCGGGCGTGACGTGGTCCCCGCCAGAGGCGCCGGAGGCCGACGTGTCGATCGGCTGCGCCTGCGGTTCAGCCCAAGCCCAGCCGATGAAGGCTGCTGCGCCGGCTGCATCCATCGCTTCCGAAATGCCGAACAACGGCACCATGCCGCGCGCCATCAGTTCGGCGGTGTATTCCTCCGGCAGGTTCTCCGGCAGCGAGGAGACGATCGCACCATGCGCCTTGTTGGTCTTGAGCGCCGATTCGAAAGCGCGCAACGTCGCCCACCAGTCGGTGACCGAGCAGCGGTCGGGTCGCGGAAAATCGAGCACCAGCATGTTGAGGTCGAAACCGCCCGACACCATGGCGGTGAAGGTGGCGGTCATCGCCGGCTCGTTGTTCCAGATGAAGGTGTGATAGTCCAAGGGATTGGCGACCGCGACCAGCGGCCCGAGCGTCGATTTGACATGGGCGCGGTGGCTGTCGGTCAGCACAGGGAAATTGACCCAGCGGCCTTCGGCGCTGTCGGCCATGACGGAGGCCTCGCCGCCGGAGCAGCTCATCGACGACAGCCTATAGCCGGGCAAAGGTCCGGTGATGTGCAGCAGCTTCAGCGCCTCGATGAAGGCGGGGATCGAATCGACACGCGCAATGCCGAGCCGCCGCAGGAACGCACCCGAGGCCGCGTCCGAGCCGGCGAGCGACGCGGTATGCGAGACGGTCGCTTGCCTGGCCTGTTCGGAACGGCCGACCTTCATGGCGATGATCGGCTTCTTCAGCTCGCGGGCTCGTGCCGCCAGCCGTTCGAAGCCGGCTACCGAATCGAAGGCTTCGATGTGCAGGCCGAGCGACGTGACCCGCTCATCCTCGATCAGGCCGAGCGCCATTTCGGACAGGCCGGTCTGCGCCTGGTTGCCGGCGGTCATCAGGAAGGCGATCGGCAGGCCGCGCTTCTGCATGGTCATGTTGATGGCGATGTTGGAGGACTGGGTGATGATGGCGACGCCCTTGCCGCCTTCGGCCAGTCTTATGCCGCCATGCTGGTCGGGCCACAGCAGCGCGCCGTCGGCATAATTGATCAGGCCGTAGCAATTCGGCCCGATGATCGGCATCTGGCCGGCCGCCGCGACCAGCTCGGCCTGCAGCCGCTCGCCATCATCGTCATAGGCCTCGGTTTCGAGGAAGCCGGCGGCAAAGCAGACGGCGCCGCCGGCGCCGCGTTCGGCCAGCGCCTTGATCACCTCGATGGTCAAATGCCGGTTGACGCCGACAAAGGCAGCATCCGGCGCGCCGGGCAGGTCAGCCACCGAACGATAGGCCTTGCGACCGGCAACCTCGTCCTTGGTCGGATGCACCGGCCAGATCTCGCCGGCAAAACCCATCTTGATCGATTGCGCGACGACGGCTGCGGCCTGCGCGCCGCCGAAGACGGCGATCGATTTAGGCCGCAGGAGACGCTCCAGTTTATGCATATGTTATGCCCCGAACGGGCGCAGCAGCGCCCTTGAAATGATGTGGCGCTGGATCTCGGATGTGCCTTCCCAGATGCGCTCGACGCGCGCGTCGCGCCAGATGCGCTCCAGCGGCAGATCGTCCATCAGCCCCATGCCGCCATGGATCTGGATCGCTTCATCGGCGACGTATGCGAGCATTTCGGTGGCTTTCAGCTTGGCCATGGCCATGTCCTGGTCGGTGACGGTGCCCTGATCGTACTTCCAGCCGGCTTCGAACACCATCAGGTCGGCGGCCTTCAGTTCGGTCGCCATGTCGGCGAGTTTGAACGACACGCCCTGGAACTTGCCGATCTGCTGGCCGAACTGCTGGCGCTGCGCGGCGTATTCGACGGCATGGCCAAGCGCACGCTCGGCGCGGCCGAGGCAGGTGGCGCCGACCTGCAGCCGGGTGGCGCCTAGCCAGGAATTGGCGACATCGAACCCCTTGTGGACTTCGCCCAACACTTGGGCTCCGGGTAGCCGGCAATCGTCGAATTCGAGGATGGCGTTGGTGTAGCCGCGATGCGAGACGTTGCGGTAACCGGCACGGACGGTGAAGCCTTTGGTGCCCTTATCGACGAAGAAGGCGGTGATCTTCTTGCGTTTGCCGCGCGGCGAATCCTCTTCGCCTGAGGCCATGAAAACGATGGCAAAGTCGGCGAGGTCGGCGTGGGAGATAAAATGCTTGGTGCCGTTCAGCACCCAGTCGTCACCGTCCTGCACGGCGGTTGCCTTCATGCCACGCAAATCGGAGCCGGCGCCCGGCTCGGTCATGGCCAGGCAGTCCCATTTCTCACCACGGATGCAGGGGAACAGATATTTCTCGCGCTGCTCGGGCGTGCCGGCCAGGAGGATGTTGGAGGGGCGCGCCACGCAGGTCCAGTGCAGCGCGTAATTGGCGCGGCCGAGTTCCTTCTCGTAGAGCAGCCAGGTCACCGTATCGAGGCCCGCTCCGCCGACATCGGCCGGCATGTTGGCGGCATAGAGCCCGGCCTCGATCGCCTTTACCTTGATCTCTTCGATCAGGTCGCGGCGCAGCACGCCGGTGCGCTCGACCTCGCGCTCATGCGGGTAAAGCTCGTTCTCGACGAACGCGCGCGTCGTCTCGACGATGAGCTTCTGTTCCTCCGACAGCCCGAAATCCATGCTCTCAGCCTTTCTTCTTGCCGGTCTTTTTCTTCGGCTTTTCGGCTTTCTTGACCGGTTTCAAGGCTTTGGCCTTCTCGGCCGCCTTGGAGGCCATGGGCTTCTTCGCCGCCAGCTTGGCCAGCTGCCTGGTATAGTCCTTGTGCAGCGCGCCGGCGCCCCAGCCCTTGCCTTTGTTCTGTTTCGACAGCGCATCCATGATGGCGACCAGATTGTCGTCGCGGATCTTTTCCAGCTCGCGGATCGACAGCCCATGCGCCTGTTCGTCCGACTGCGTGGCGATCAGGTCGACCAGTTCGTCGTTGAACTCAGGCACGTCCATCAGCTTGGTCCATGGCCATTTCAGGCACGGCCCGAACTGCGCCATGAAGTGGCGCATGCCGGCCTCGCCGCCGGCGACGCGATAGACCTGGAACATGCCCATCTGCGCCCAGCGCAGGCCGAAGCCATAGCGCATGATGTCGTCGAGTTCCTCGACCGTGCAGATGCCGTCCTTGATCAGCCAAAGTGCCTCGCGCCATGCCGCTTCGAGCAGGCGGTCGCCGACGAAGGCCTCGATCTCCTTGCGGATGACGACAGGCTTCATGCCGATCGAGGCATACATCTCCTTGGCGACCTCGATCGCCTCGGGGAAGGTCTGCTCGCCACCGACGATCTCCACCAGCGGCAGGAGATAGACCGGATTGAACGGATGGCCGACGACCAGCCGCTCCGGATGCTTCTTCATCGCCACCTGCATGTCGGTCGGCTTGATGCCGGAAGTCGAGGAGCCGACAATCGCGTTGGCCGGCGCGTGAGCGTCGATCTCGGCCAGCACGCGGTGTTTCAGGTCGAGCCGCTCCGGCACGCTCTCCTGGATGAAATCGGCATCGGCGACCGCTTCGGCGATGGTCCTGGCGAAGGTCAGCTTGCCCTCTTTCGGCAGCCCGCCGGGCACCATCTGCTTATAGGCGCGGCGCGCGCCCTTCATCACTTCGCCGACCTTGCGCGACGCCTCGGGATCGGGATCGAAGATCGACACGTCGATGCCGTTGAGCAGCAGGCGCGCCACCCAGCCGGCGCCGATGACGCCGCCGCCGATGGCGGCTGCCTTGTTGATGATGCTCATGCTGAAGCTCCGGTTCTTGTCGCGGCGGTTGCGGGATCGATGAGGGGTACGCGCTCGCCGGCTCGGATCACCGAGGGATCGTAGGCCTTGCGGGCAAAGACTTCGAGCACGAAGGGCCGGAAGAATTCCATCGACAGCGTGTCATAGTCGGGGTCGAAGCTGGACTGGTCCCAGCGTTCGCAAAACTGGTCGCAATCGTCGAAATAAGCATGGCCGGCAAAGCGGTCGCGGGCGTGGCGGTTGCCGCCGAGATGATGGGCATAATAGAGCCGCTGGAAGTCGCCATGCTTTTCCACCACCCAAGTGCACTGCTCGCGCACGAAAGGTTTCAGGATCGAAGCGGCATATTCGTCGTGATTGTAAGGCGCATAGATGTCGCCGATGTCGTGCAGCAGCGCGCAAGCGATCCAGTCGGTGTCTGCGCCGTCGCGCCAGGCACGTGTCGCTGCCTGCAGCGAATGGCCGAGCCGGGTGATCTTGTAGCCGGAAAGACCCGCGTCGAGCTGCACCAGCGCGTCGAGCAGCCGCTCGCCGGTCCTGGCCGCATAGTCGATTTCATGCGCGGTCAGGAACTCGTAGTCGTCCCGGTCGCCATCCTTCATCGCGGTGAATTTTACGGTAGTCATGCCGACCCTCCCGACGAATAATTTATGCCGCGATCGGCGCCCGCTTGGTGAGGTTGAGCTTCTGCCGTACCTCTTCCGGTCCAAGGATTCTGGCGCCGAGATTGGTGACGATGCTGGCGGCGCGCTCGACCAGCTGAGCATTGGTGGCCAGCACGCCCTTGTCGAGCCACAGATTGTCCTCCAGCCCGACGCGGACATTGCCGCCGGCCAGCACCGCCGCCGCGGCATAAGCCATCTGGTTGCGGCCGATGGCGAAGGCCGACCAGTTCCAGGTCGACGGCACATTGTTGACCATGGCCATGAAGGTGTTGAGGTCGTCAGGCGCACCCCACGGCACGCCCATGCAAAGCTGCACCAGCGCATCCGGGTTGAGCACCTTTTCCTCGACCAACTGCTTGGCGAACCACAGATGGCCGGTGTCGAAAGCCTCGATCTCCGGCTTGACGCCGAGCGCCGTCATCATGCCGCCCATGGCGCGCAGCATGCCGGGCGTGTTGGTCATGACATAGTCGGCCTCGGCGAAATTCATGGTGCCGCAGTCGAGTGTGCAGATTTCCGGCAGGCATTGGCGCACATGTTCCATGCGGTTGGTGGCACCGCCCATGTCGGTGCCTTTTTCGTTGAGCGGCAGCGGCGCTTCCGGCGATCCGAACACCATGTCGCCGCCCATGCCGGCGGTCAGGTTCAGGATGACGTCGACTTCTGCCGCGCGGATGCGCTCGGTCACTTCGCGGTAGAGATGCACGTCGCGCCTCGGCCTACCGGTCTCGGGATCGCGCACATGGCAATGCACGATGGCGGCGCCCGCCTTGGCCGCATCGATGGCGGAATCCGCGATCTGCTTGGGCGAGCGCGGCACATGCGGGCTGCGGTCCTGCGATCCGCCGGACCCGGTCACGGCACAGGTAATGAAGACCTCACGGTTCATCGCAAGCGGCATGGAACTCTCCTCCGAAAGAAATAGACCTCAACAATGCCCGACTTGCCGGAAACTGTTTTGCGTTTTACGAAGCTTCCATGACGAAAAGCGAAAAACCAACGATCTTTCGCGCCGAGCGCTTGCCGCTTAGGGTGACGCTGCTGGTATTTTCCGGTTCGTCGATCATGTGCGTCGCATCCGCCGTCGATCCACTGCGCGCGGCCAACCGCATCTCCGGCGAGACCCTGTTCGATTTCAAGCTGGTCTCGGTGACCGGCGAGGCTCCAGTCACCACTTGCGGCCTGCCGGTGGCGGTCGGCGGCCGCTTCGATGCGGGCGAGTCGACCGACGTTCTTGTCGTCGTCGCCGGCTTCGGCACCCAGAACTATGCAACCTCGGCTCTGTTGTCCGGCCTGCGCCGGGCCGCACGGACAGCACGCGCTTGCGGCGGTGTCGAAGCCGGCACCTGGCTGGTGGCGCGCGCCGGCCTGCTGGAAGGACGCAGCGCCACCACCCACTGGGAAGACATGGAGGATTTTTCCTCGGCCTTTCCCGGCGTCGACGTGCGTCCGGACCGTTATGTCATCGACGGGCCGGTGTTCACCTCGGGCGGCGCGTCGCCGACCTTCGACCTGATGCTGCATCTCATCCGCACGAGGCTCGGCATGGCCGTCGCGCTCGATGTCGCCAGCGTCTTCATCTACGACCAGGCGCGCGCCGCCACCGACGCACAGCCGCTGGTCTCGCTCGGCCGGCTCGATGGCTACGATCCGCGGCTGGCGCAAGCGATCCGGCTGATGGAAGCGCATGTCGACCAGCCGCTGACCATTGAAGCGGTGGCCAAGCGCGCCGGCGTGACGGCACGGACGCTGGAGAGCATCTTTCGCAAATCGATCGGCGAGACACCGGGCGCCTATTATCTCAGGCTGCGCCTGGGCGCCGCGCGCCGGCTGGTGGTCGATACAAGGATCGCCATGGCCGATATTGCCGGGCGGACCGGATTCTCATCCGCCGCGGCGTTTTCAAGAGCGTTTTCAAGGGCTTTCGGCGAAGCGCCGGTCAGGCTGCGCCGGGGCTGACTATGATAGAATCAGGCAGCGTTCTGACGGTCGCTGCCGCCGTCGATCTGCGAGCGCATTTGCTTGGCAAGATGGGTCTCGAAACGGCTGGCCACAGCGCGATCCCATTCGTTCGAGCGGCGCGTGCCGTCCTTCGGATGCGGCATTGCCATCAGCCGGTCGATGATCGATCCAGCCTCGCCAGGTGAGAGCAGGGCGTCGATTTCACGTTCGTTCTGCATATCGGTTCGCCTCCTTCTTCCTCTCCCGCCACGAGCCACTCTTATACGAGATTCGTGACGGCAGTTTGAAGGCAAGAGCGAGGTCATTGAAGGGCGTCGAAGGGCAAAACCATGTCGCTGGACCGGGCCATGCGCAAAGCTGTTCCTGCGCCCAGGCAGGTCAGGTCAAGGAGAAATCTATTGTTGGATTGCGCAATTCCCAAGGCAAAGCGCTGTACGCTTTTCCCGGGGAAACCGTTACCCACTTTTCCTGGAATTGCTCAAAGCCGCTTTTCGAACAGCACCGTGGTGAAGCCACTGTCCCATTCGTCATCGGGATAGCGGCTTTTCTCGATATAGCCGACCGCTTTGTAGAGTGCTTGTGCGGGCAGGTTGAACGTGTCGGTCTCCAGCCGCGCCTGCGCCAATCCGGCCGCACTGACCGCCTGTTCGGCATGGGAAAGCAGCTTGCGGCCGACACCTTGGCCTTGACGGGATGCCATCACGTGCAGGGCCTCGATGAAATCCGCGCGCCAATGGATCAAGCCGGCGACCTCGCCATCGATCTCGGCAACGGCGAATTCAGGCCAGCTCTGGTCGACATAGCGCCCGCCAATATCCGTCTCGACATAGCGTTGCGCGGCTGCTTCGGTGATGTTCGGCAGCCAGGTGCCTTCGAAGGTTTCCTGCAGCACCTGCTTCAGCGCCGGAATATCGCTCGCCTGCGCAGGGCGCACGATGATTCGATCCTCTGCCATTTCCGTCTCCTGCCAATGCATGTCGCCCAAAGTGCACAGCGGTTTGGGACGACGACATGCCGCCGCACGGGCCCTCTTTCGGTGACACGTGTAGCGTCCTGGTCCCACGCAGGCTGCCGAAGATCTGTGCGATCCTCGGCAGCTTGTCGCGAAGTGGGCTGACTAGCAGATGGCGATGGCGGCGGCTTTCAGCCAGTGGCGCCGGATGTCGGTCCAAAGATGAAGCGGCGCTCGCCCTACACGTAGCGGTTGACGATGTTTTCCAGCAGTTCCTGGCGGCCGGACCTCGGCTGCGGCTCGATCTTCTTCTTGACGACACGCTCGGCGATATCCTCAAGCGTGCGCTTGCCGGCAAGCATCGCCTTGCCCTCGGCCGTGTTCCAGCCGGCATAGCGTTCGGCCAGCGGCGCCGACAGTGCCTTGTCCTCGACCATGCGCGCCGCGGCTTTCAGGCCGCGAGCGCAAGAGTCCATGCCGCCGATATGGCCGATCAGCAGGTCCTGCGGATCGAGCGACTGGCGGCGCAGCTTGGCGTCGAAATTGGTGCCGCCGGTCTTGAAGCCGCCAGCCTGCAGGACTTGGTAGTAGGCCAGTGCCATTTCCGGCACGTTGTTGGGGAACTGGTCGGTGTCCCAGCCCGACTGGTAGTCGTTGCGGTTCATATCGATCGAACCGAAAATGCCGAGCGCATTGGCCAGAGCCAGTTCGTGCTCGAAGGAATGGCCGGCCAGGATGGCGTGGCCCTGCTCGATATTGACCTTGACCTCCTTCTCCAGCCCGAAGCGCTTGAGGAAGCCGTAGACCGTGGCGACATCGTAATCGTACTGATGCTTGGTTGGCTCCTGCGGCTTCGGCTCGATCAGGATCGTGCCCTTGAAGCCGATCTTGTGCTTGTAGTCGACGACCATGCTGAGGAACCGGCCGGCCTGTTCCTGCTCGCGCGCAAGGTCGGTGTTGAGCAGGGTCTCATAGCCTTCGCGCCCGCCCCACAGCACGTAGTTTTCGCCCTTCAACCGCTTGGTGACGTCGATACAGCTTTTTACCGTCGCCGCCGCATAGGCAAAGACATCCGGATCGGGATTGGTGGCCGCGCCCGACATGAAGCGGCGGTTGGAGAACAGATTGGCGGTGCCCCAAAGCAGCTTGACGCCGGTCTGCTTCATCTTGCCCGCGAAGTAGTCGGCGATCTCATCGAGGCGCGCCGCACTCTCGGAAAAATCCTTGCCTTCCGGCCGTACATCGGCGTCGTGGAAGCAGAAGTAGGGCGCGCCGAGCAACGAGAACATCTCGAAGGCGACGTCTGCTTTCAGTTTTGCCAGCTCCATCGTGTCGACGCCGCCGGCCTTGGGAAACCACGGCCGGTCGAAAGTCTGGCCGCCGAACGGATCGCCACCCGGCCAGGCAAAGGAGTGCCAGTAGGCAACGGCGAAGCGCAGATGATCTTCCAGCCGCTTGCCGGCGACGACCTCATCGGGATTGTAGAACCTATAGGCCAGCGGATTGGTCGAATCCGGCCCTTCATATTTGATCTTCTGGATGTCGCCGAAAAATCCACTGCTCATGATTTCTGTCCTCTCACAAAGTTCTGACGCCATTACCTCAGGCGTAATTGGTTTCACGCCGGCGCTGGTTGAAAAGGGTCATGTCAAAGCCACCAAACGAAGGAGACAGACCATGACCGACCTCACCAAGATCGCTGAAAACTACATCACCGCCTGGAACGAAAGCGATGCCGGCCGCCGGGCCGAATTGCTCAAGGCGACCTTCACGGAAGACGTCAGCTACCGCGATCCGCTCATGCAGGGTGATGGCCATGAAGGCGTCGCGGCTCTGATCGACGGCGTGCAGCAGCGCTTTGCCGGTTTCCGGTTCTCGCTGAAGGGTACGCCGGACGGTTTTGCCGACAAGATCCGCTTCTCGTGGAATCTCGGACCTGAGGGGACGCCTTCGGTGATCGAAGGTACCGACATCGGAATCATCGAGAACGGCCGCCTCAAGAGCGTCACCGGTTTTCTCGACAAGGTGCCGGCGCAGTGAGCCGGACAGCCGCGGCGTGGGCGAAAGATCGCTCACGCCGTGGCGACCCTGATTGCCGGATAAAGCGCCCGGTAGCGCTGATAGGCATCGGCATAGGCGCCGCCGAGCGCCGCATCCGGTTCGATAGTTGCGTCCGTCCTCGGGGCCGTACAGATTTCGAGCGGATCGGCACCCGTCGCCGCGATCAGGCCGAGCCGCGCGGCACCAAAGGCGGCGCCGAAGTCGCCGTCGGCAGGAATGTCGACAGGCAGTTGAAGCGCGGTGGCAATCGCCTTCAACCAGTAGCGTGAGCGCGAACCGCCGCCGATCGCCGTCACCCGCGTCAAGGCTGTGCCGGCCGTGGCCAGCGCTTCGAGGCTGTCGCGGAAGGCAAAGGCTACACCCTCCAGCACGGCCTGGGTCAGCACGGCACGGCTCGATTGATGCGCCAGCCCGGTGAACGCGCCGCGAATGGCGGAATCATTGTAGGGCGTGCGCTCACCCGAGAGGTATGGCAGGAAGGACACGCCGCTCGGCGCCTTCAATGTGTCGCCGAGCTCAGTGGTCAACTCGCCGGCGCTCTTCCCGGTGATTTCCGACAGCCAGTTGAGCGAATCGGTTGCCGACAGGATGACCCCCATCTGGTGCCAGGTGTTCGGAAGCGCGTGGCAGAAGGTGTGAACCGCGCTAGCCGGGTTGGGCAGGTAGGAAGCGTTGGCGGCAAACAGCACACCCGACGTGCCGAGCGAAACAAAAGCGTGGCCGGCGCCAACCGTGCCCATGCCGCAAGCCGAGGCCGCGTTGTCGCCGGCGCCACCGGCGATCGGAATGCCGGCCTGGACGCCCCACTTCGATGCCAATTCGCTGCGCAACGCGCCTGCCTTCTGCGTACCCTCGACCAGCGACGGCATCTGCTTTTCATCGAGCGATGTCGCCGCGAGCAAATCCGCACTCCAGCGCCGCTTGCCGACATCGAGCCAGGACGTGCCGGCAGAATCCGACATTTCCGAAATGTGCTCGCCCGAAAGCCAGAGCCGCAGGAAATCCTTGGGCAGCAGCACTTTTGCGACCTTGGCGAAGACAGCGGGCTCGTTGTTCTTCATCCAGGCCAGTTTCGGCGCGGTGAAACCGGGAAAGACGATGTTGCCGGTCAGGGCGCGGAAACGCGGATCGGCATCGAGGACGGCGGCCTCGGCATGGCTGCGCGTGTCGTTCCACAGGATGCAGGGGCGCAGCACCTTGTCGGCGGCGTCAAGCAGCGTGGCGCCATGCATCTGGCCGGACAGGCCAATGCCCTTGACTGCCGCGAGTTCATGCGGATGGGAGGATTTGAGCTCGGCGATTGCGTCTTCGCAGGCCCGGATCCAGTGCTCGGGATTCTGTTCCGACCAGCCGGGGTGCGGCCGTGAAACATCAAGCGAACCATGGCCGGAACCGATGACGGTTTGCCCGGCATCGATCAGCAGCGCCTTGACGCCCGACGTCCCGAGATCGAGGCCCAGATA
>NZ_RZQP01000105.1:0-20799 GCF_003998165.1 Mesorhizobium sp. M7A.F.Ca.US.007.01.2.1
CTGATGGAAGGTGGGCTGCTCACGGTGGCGAGCCAGGGCCGGCATCGCTATTACGGCCTCGCCGGACCGCAGGTGGCGGGCATGATCGAAGCCATCACAGGCGTCGCGGAAGCCGTCGGTCCAAAGCGTGTGCGGCCGGGTCCGCGCGATGCAGCGATGCGCGTGGCGCGCGTCTGCTACGATCACCTCGCCGGCGAGCAGGCAGTGGCGATGCTCGACCGGCTCGTCGCCAAGAACGTACTGGTCCGCGACGAACAAGAGATCAGGCTCGGGCCATCGGCGGCTTCGCATTTCGCCGCGATCGGCATCGACGTCTACACCAAGCCGCGCCGGCCGGTATGCCGCGCCTGCCTCGACTGGAGCGTGCGCCGTTCGCACCTCGCCGGCACGCTGGGCGCCGCCATCCTCGACAAGATCCTTGCCGAGAAATGGGCGCGCCGCGAGAAGGACAGCCGCGCGGTGATTTTCTCGCTGCCGGGCAAGCAGGCTTTCGAGAAGGTGTTTCTGAGCTGAGGAGCCGACGCTGATTTCGTCACGCTGGCAGGCCAGAGGGGGCGCGAAGGATCGCTGCGCTGGCAAATTGCGCGAACTACCCCCGCTTCAACGCCTTCCCCTGCTTGAAAAATTCCCTCCACGGATCGGCTTTCGCCAGCTGCTTCAGCGTCGTCTTGTCGCCGATCGGGAAAGCGTTCGGCGGCAAGCCGGCCTCGATCTCTGGCCAGGTCACCGGCATCGACACGGTGGCGCCCTTCTTGGCGCGCGAGGAATAGGGCGCGACCGTCGTCGAGCCCCTGCCGTTGCGCAGATAGTCGACGAAGATCTTTCCCGTGCGCGCTTTTTTCGACAGCGTCGCCGTGTAGCGATCGGGGGCACCCTGCTCCAACGCGCGGGCAAAGTCATGGGCGAAGCCCTTCACCGCGTCCCATTCGGCAGACGGCTTCAGCGGCACCAGCACGTGATAGCCCTTGCCGCCCGAGGTCTTGACGAAATTCGGCAGCGACAGCTCGTCGAGCTTGCCTCTGATATCGAGCGCCGCCTCGCGCACCGCCTTCACGTCGACGCCTTCATCCGGGTCGAGATCGAAGATGATCTGGTCGGGCTTTTCGATCTCATCGATCGTGCACCCCCAGATGTGGATCTCGACCACGCCATACTGGACCAGTGCGGCAACACCATCGAAATCCCGGATGAACAGGATCTCCTCGCCGTCGGTCGGGTCCTTCATGCGCGCGATCTTATCGCTCATGCCAGCCGAGGCATGTTTCTGGAAGAAACGCTGGCCGCCGACACCGTCCGGCGCCCGCACCAGGCTGAGCGGCCGGTTGACCACGAACTGTTCCATGCGCGGCCAAACCTGTGCGTAATGGTCGAGCAGGCCTTGCTTGGATATGTTTTCGTCCGGCCACAGCAGCTTGTCGGGATGCGAGAGTTTGACCGTGGTCGTCATCGACCCGGCGGCTTTGCCGCCTGATGCCGGCTTGGCCGTGCTCTTGCCTGTCGATGGCTTGCCTGTCGCCGCTTTGGGCTTTTCCTGCACGACTTCCTCCGCCGGCTTGTCCTCGCGCAACCCCTGGAACGAGGCGTGGCGTATTATACGGTCCGAGGTCCAGCTGCGAAACTCCACTTCGCCGACAAGTTCAGGCTTGACCCAGACCAGGCCCTTGCCCTTCGGCACGGCGGTGGCGAAGGGCGATGATTTTGCCGTCAACGCATCGAGTTTTGCCTTCAGCTCATTGGCGCCCTTGCCCGAAAAACCAGTGCCGACGCGGCCGGCATAATGCAGCTTGCCGCCCTCGTGGAAGCCGACCAGGATCGAGCGCAGTCCGCGCCCGGTCTTGTCCGACGGCAGGTAGCCGCCGATGACGAATTCCTGCCGCGCCGTGCATTTCGATTTGACCCAGGTCGGGCCGCGGCCGCTGCGGTAGGGTGCATCGGCACGCTTGGAGACGACGCCTTCCAGGCCCATCCGGCAGGCATGCTCCAGCATGATCTTGCCGGGTTCGGCGAAATGGTCGCTGAAGCGGACCGCCGCATTGTCGGAGTGTTCGCCGAGCAGTTCCTGCAAGGCCTGCTTGCGCTCGACCAGCGGCTCGCGCCGCAAATCCCTTCCATCGAGGCGCATCAGGTCGAACACGTAATAGATGAAACGATTGGTCCGCTTCGCCGACAGGTCTTGCTGCAGCAGCGCGAAGGACGAAACACCACTGTCGGCCAACACCACCACCTCGCCATCGAGGATGGCGTCGCTGCACTTCAGCCCGGCCAACTCCGCGACGATCTCGCCGCCGAATTTCTTCGTCCAGTCGAGGCCGGTGCGGGTCAGCAGCCGCACATCGGTGCCGGCGATCTGCGCCTGCATGCGATAGCCGTCGAACTTCACCTCATGCAGCCAGTCCTTGCCCGGCGGCGCATCGCGCTCGAGCGTGGCCAGCTGCGGCTCGATAAAGTCGAGGCGTTTGCCGGCTTTTGTCTTGACGGCGGCCGGCTTGTTGGAATGCCAGACTTTCGGCTTCTCGCCCTTCGCGGTCTTGCCCTCGCCGACCTCCTCGATCGTCAGGCCGGACTTCACCGATTCAGGCGCTTCCTTGAGGATGTCCTCGCCGGGACGCGCTGCGGCATCGTCCGACTTGATCAGCAGCCAGTTGTCGCGCTTTTCACCCGCTCGCGGCTTCAGCCGCACCAGATGCCATGCCCCATGCAGCTTGTGTCCCCTGAGCTCGAAGCTGATATGGCCCTTTTTCATCGCCTTGGCCGGGTCGATCTCGGGAATCCAGGTGCCCTCGTCCCAAACGATAACCGAACCGCCGCCATATTCGCCCTTGGGAATGGTGCCTTCGAACGGCGCATAGTCGATCGGGTGATCCTCGACATGGACAGCCAGTCGCTTCTCATGCGGGTCGAGGCTCGGGCCGCGCGTCACCGCCCAACTCCACAGCACGCCGTCATGCTCGAGCCGCAAGTCGTAATGCAGCCGCGTCGCGGCATGCTTGTGGATGACGAAGATGCCGCCGGCCTCGCCCTTCTTGGTCCGGGCGACCTTGCCGGCCGGTTCGGCGGTTTTCTTGAAATCGCGCTTGGAGTGATATTGTTCGAGGCTGGCCATCCGTTGGGTTCCTCACGCCGATTTGCGTTTGGGCGCGCTGGCTTTCGACTTGGCGCGTTTGGCCGCTGGCCTGGCCTTCGCCGACGAAGATGTTTTCGATGACCCGGAGTCCGACAGGCTCTTCTTCAGCGCGTCGAACAGATTGACGACATTGGAAGGTTTGGGCGCCGCCTTGGCCTTCGGCGCCTTGTGGCCGGCCTTCTTGGCGCGGATCAGCTCCAGCAGCGCGTCCTCGTATTTGTCGTCGAATTTCGAGGGATCGAACTTCGTCTTCTTCTTGTCGATGATCAACTCGGCCAGATCGGTCATCTCCTGATCGGTCTTCACGGGCTCGATGTCGCCGAAGACGGTGTCCGGTTGCCGCACCGTGTTGTCGTAGCGCAGCGTCGTCAGCACCATGCCCTTGCCGAGCGGTTCGATCACCACCGGCCGTTCGCGTCGGTAGAGCACGATACGCGCCAGCCCGGCCATCTTCTTGCCCGCCATCGCATCGCGAATGACGGCGAACGCCTCTTCCGACACCTTGTCGGCCGGCGCCACATAGTAGGGCGTGTCGAGATAGATCTGCTGGATCGAAGCTTTGTCGACGAAGCCGTCGAGCGCCATCGTGTGCGAGGATTCGATCTGCACCGCCTCGATCTCGTCTTCCTCGATATGGATGAAATTGCCATCGTCGAGTTCATAACCCTTGATCTCGTCATCCTCCTCCAACGGCTTGCCGGTTTCGGCATCGACATAGAGGCGCTTCACCGTGTTGCCGGTCTTGCGGTTGAGAATGCGAAACGAGACCCGCTCCGTATGGGTGACGACATTGGTCAGTTCGACGGCACAGGTGACCAGCGAAAGCTTCAGATAGCCTCTCCAGGCCGGACGCGGCGCCATGATATCTTCCCTTCAGAACCAGATGAAGGTGAGAACGGACAGATCGCGCTCCAGTTCCGCGCTCCCGCGCCGATCTGGATGCCAAGGGGCCGCCTGGTTGGTTCTGGCCGCCAGCACGGAAATTTCGCGGGCTCGGCAAAAGTTGAAACAGAACCGCGCGCAGGCGACATTCAAACGAAACATATGTGATGCAAAAGTCACATTGGCCGGAATGCCAACCAACTGCACGGAAAGACCCCGAATCAGCCGCATTCCAGCCACGAAGCAAGGCATTTTCGACCAGATATTAACATCACGTTCACCGACTATTCACGCCTCGACGCTATGATGACCGCAATTCGGAAGGGACATCCGAAAATCGGGACAGGGACAAGGTAATGAACTTCCTCGCGCACCTCATCGGCTATGCCGCCGCCATCCGCGAATTCGTCGCGCCGACCTACCGGCCCGAACGCTATTACATGCGCGGCCCCGGCCCGGCCTGCGCCCGTCGCGGCAACTCGCTGGGCGCGCACTGATCATGGCTTTCGAAAATCGCCACAACAGCCGGATCTGCAGGCCGGCCGCCTCTACCCGCGCCACCACCTATCGCGCCGAGCGTCCCGCTCTCGCCGACAGGCGCCGTGCGACATCGCCACGGCTTTGATACCATCGCTGGCCGGCTTAGTGTCATAGGACACGAGCAGCCGAGGCCAGCGTGACGGACCATCCTCAACCAGTTCGACCCCAGTCAACTCGTCCCTTCGAAACAGTTCTCGACTCACGCCATCCATTGATCGTTTTCGATGGCGTCTGCGTGCTCTGCTCCGGTTTCGTGCGCATGGTGGTCAGGCTCGACCGCCAAGGCCGTTTCCGCTTCGCCACCGCGCAGTCGCCCTTCGGTGAAGCGCTGTTCCGGAAGCATGGACTGCGCACCGACTCTTACGAAACCAATCTCGTCCTGATCGACGGCGTCGCCTTCACGCGGCTGGACAGTTTTGTCGCCGTCATGGCGGAACTCGGCTGGCCTTGGCGGGCGGCCAAGGCACTGTTGCTGTTGCCGCGCCCGCTGCGTGGTTGGCTCTATGATCGCATCGCCAGGAACCGCTACGCCCTGTTCGGCAGGAAGGATGCTTGCGACATTCCTTCTCCGGAGCTGCGCAAGCGGTTCCTTGGCTGAGGGTGTGGCTATGCGCTACCGCGGCTGGCTCGTGCCATCCGGCCGGCACGGCTCGAGCACGATCGGTCCGCCTGCCGTCCTCCCCAATTCCCGGCAGCCCTGAACCGTGCACAGTGTCCAGCCGTCGCTGGTTGCACCTGAAGCGGCGAGCACGACGCGCCGCTGCGGGCCGACATCAGGCGCATAGCTCCACCAACCCTCCTTCAGCACCGCGCCTTCCGGTGGCTCCATGCCGGCGCCCGAGCCCTCGATCCGGGCTTCGACCACCTGCAGGCCGGAGGACGTGACCTTCCAGTCTTCTTGCCAGCGCGTCCGTTCCACCGAATGCGTCCAGGACAGCGTGAAGGCGGCGACGGAGAGCGTTACCGTCTTGCCCGCGGCCAGGATGCACAGGCTCATGTTCTGACTGAAGCCTGCCGCGCGCGAAAACAGTGCCAGCCGATCCAGGCCAGCGCCAGCACCCAGCCGGCCTCGTCGGTGAGCGGCACCGCGGCGACCAGCAGCACGCCGGCCGCGAAGGCGACGAGCCGCTCCCACCACGCCATGCGGGTGACCAGAAAACCGACGGCGGCGGCACCCCACAGCACGATGCCCATGCACGCTTTTGCGACGATGTAGGCGACCTCGACGGGATAGCCGAACTGGGCGGCGATCGGACCTGCGTCCTGCAGCATCAGCGCCGGCGTGTAGACAGCCATGAACGGCACGACGAAGCCGGCAATGGCCAGCTTGGTCGCCTGGATGCCGATCTTCAGGCCGCTTTCCCTGGCCATCGGTGCGGCGGCGAACGCCGCCAGCGCCACCGGGGGCGTCAAATCGGCCATGATGCCGAAATAGAACACGAACATGTGGCTGACCAGCAGCGGCACGCCAAGCTCGAGCAGCGCCGGCCCGGCCAGCGACGAGGTGATGATGTAGTTGGGAATGGTCGGAATGCCCATGCCCAGCACCAGGCAGGTGACCATGGTCAGCACCAGCGACAGGAACAGATTGTCCTCGCCGATCGAGATGATCCAGCCGATGAAGGTCGAGGCGATGCCGGTCAGCGTCAGCGTGCCGATGACGATGCCGACAATGGCGCAGGCAATGCCGACCGGCAGCGCGTTCTTGGCGCCTTCGGCGAGCGAGTCGACACAGATTTGCAACGTCTCGCGGCCGCCCTTGAACGTGAAGCAGGCGACGACCAGTGCGGCGATCACCAGGCCGAGGAGGTTGACGCCGAACTTCATGAACGAAGCGGCGGCAAGCCCGAGCGCGATCCAGAAGACGATGCGGAAGGCCAGCGGCCCGATCGCTGCCGCCAACGGCGTGCCAAGGATGAGCACGATGGTCAACGCCAGGCCCATCGTGCCGGCGAAGATCGGCGTATAGCCGGCAAACAGCAGGTAGATGAGCGCTGCCAGCGGCAGCACCAGCGGCCAGTGTTGCCGCACCGCGTCCCACGGATTGGGCAGCTCGGCCTTGGCCATGCCGTGCAGGCCCGCCTTGCCGGCTTCCAGATGCACCTGCCAGAAGCAGGCGCCGAAATAGAGCAGCGCCGGGATGATCGCCGCCTTGACCACTTCGGCATAAGGCACGTTCAGCGTCTCGGCCATGATGAAGGCGACCGCGCCCATCACCGGCGGCATGATCTGGCCGCCCATCGAGGAGGTCGCCTCGACGGCGCCGGCAAAAGCCGAGCGGAAGCCGAAGCGCTTCATCAGCGGGATGGTGAACTGGCCGCTGGCCACCACATTGGCGACGCCCGAGCCGGAAATGGTGCCCATCAGCGCCGAGGACAGCACGCAGACCTGCGCCGGGCCGCCGCGCCACGAGCCGACCAGGCCAAGCGCGAAATCGTTGAACAGCGCGATCATGCCGGCGCGTTCGAGAAAGGCGGCAAAGACGACGAAGATGAAGATGTAGGCGGCCGAGACATAGATCGGCGTGCCGTAGATGCCTTCGGTGCCGTAGGCGAAGGTGTCGACGAGCTGGGCGAAATCATAGCCGCGATGGATGAGCGGCGGCGGCAAATGGTTGCCGAAAAAGCAGTAGGCGAGGAAGATGAAAGCGATGACCGCCAGCGGCAGGCCCATCAGCCGCCGCGCTGCCTCGAAGACCAGCACCACCAGCACCGCGCCGACGATGAGGTCCGGCGTGGTCAGGAAGCCGGAGCGGCGGATGAGATCGGTGTAGAACACCCAATTGTAGATGCCGGTGCCGAAGCCGAGCGCCCCGAGCGTCCAGAACGCGGCTTTCGCCGGCATGCTCTTGGCGCGTAGATTGGCGATCAGGCCAAAGCCGAGCAGCAGCAGGAAGCCGACATGCATGGCCCGCACCACTTGGCTCGGAATGCTGCCATAGGCGGCGACATAGATCTGGAACACGGAAAAGGCGACGGCGATGAGAAAGGCGGCTTTGCCCGCAAGGCCGTCGCCGAAGCCCGGCGGCAGCCCTTCGACCTGTTCTTCGACGGCAGGCAGATGGAAGATGGCGGATTTGCCGTCGGTTGACGTTCCAGACGTTGCTTCGGTCATCCGACGGACCCGCCCTACTTCAACAAGCCCTTCTCCTTGTAGTACCGCTCGGCACCGGGGTGCAGCGGCACCGGCATGCCGTCGAGCGCCTTGGCCGGGTCGATCGCCCTGGCGGCGGCATGCGCCGCGGCCAGTTGGTCGAGATGGTCGAACATCAGCTTGGTCATCTGGTAGGCGGTCTCGTCGGAGACATCGGCGCGGGTGATGAGGAAATTGCCGACGGCGGCGGTGGCGACATCCTCGCTTTGGCCTTCATAAGTGCCCTTGGGAATGACCACCGACAGATAGGGCGCGCCGATCTTGGCGACGTCCTCGGCCGGCACCGCCACGACATTGATGGGCACGGAGGTGGCGAGGTCGCGGATCGAGGCGACGCCGAGTCCGGCCGATTGCAGCGTGGCGTCGAGCTGCCGGTTCTTGATCAGCTCGACCGATTCGGCGAAGGGCAGATACTCGACCCGGCCGAGATCCTCATACTTCAACCCGGCGGCGGCGAAGATGGCGCGGGCATTGAGCTCGGTGCCGGAGGCCGGCGCGCCGACCGACAGGCTCTTGCCCTTGAGGTCGGCCAGCGTCTTGATGCCGGACTCCCGGCTGGCGACGATCTGGATGTAGTTGGGATAGATGGCTGCGATGCCGCGCAACTTATCGAGCTTGCCGGGGAAACCGGCCTCGGCATTGCCTTCGGCGGCCAGCTTGACGGAATCGCCCAGCGCAAACGCGATCTCGCCCTTGCCCTGCTGCAACAGATTGAGGTTTTCGACCGAAGCCTTTGTTGCCTGCACCTGGGTGCGGGCGCCTTCGATGCCCTTGCCGTAGATTTCCGACAGTGCCACGCCGAGCGGATAATAGACGCCAGATGTGCCGCCGGTGAGCACGTTGATGAATTCCTGCGCCTTGGCGGAAACAGCGCCTAGGCCAAGCGACAGCGCCACGGCGCCGGCCGCAACAAGTTTCGTCCTGAAATGGAACATCTGATTTCCTCCCTGAAATAGCAGCCGCATCACCTCCCTGACGCGAACAGAAGCGAGTTTAGACAGCGAGATGGAAATGCCAACCCGCAATCCCATGCGTTAGACGAATGGTTGAGTGCGGGATGCACAGATGGCCGCTTGCGTGAAATGTCTTCGGAGCCGAAAGATTTTTCCAATGCCTGTCGAAATCGGCCAGGGCCGCGCGACATACGTCCGGCTCGCAAACGAAGCAGCCTTCGAAACAACGGGAGAAGACCATGCGATACATGCTTTTGATCTACGTCAATGAAGCCGCGATGGCGGCCGCGCCGACCGATAAGACCTACGAGATCAGCGCTGCCTATGGCGCGTATACCGATGCGTTGAAGAAGTCCGGCGCCTGGCTGGCCGGCGACCGGCTGAAGCCGACCCAGGCCGCCACTTCGGTGCGGATGGTCAATGGCAAGACCAACGTGCTCGATGGCCCCTATGCCGACACCAAGGAGCAGCTTGCGGGCTTCTACATGATCGAGGCCGAGGATGCCGATGCCGCTATCGCCTGGGCGGCGCGCTGCCCCGCGGCCAGC
The DNA here is from genome assembly GCF_003998165.1 of Mesorhizobium sp. M7A.F.Ca.US.007.01.2.1. NCBI lineage: Bacteria > Pseudomonadati > Pseudomonadota > Alphaproteobacteria > Hyphomicrobiales > Phyllobacteriaceae > Mesorhizobium > Mesorhizobium sp. M7A.F.Ca.US.007.01.2.1. The sequence continues at coordinate 9,201 of NZ_RZQP01000105.1, forward strand.
GCCGGCACGGTCGAGCTGCGGCCGATCTGGGAACAGACCATGTGATGGAAAGTGGCCTGGAGATCGCGCGGGCGGCAGCGGAAACCGCCGCCCGGCAAAGCTACGGCAAGCTTGTCGCCTGGCTCGCGGCCCGCACGCGCGACGTGGCCGCAGCCGAGGACGCGCTGGCCGATGCCTTTGCCGCCGCCCTCGAACGCTGGCCAAGAACCGGCGTACCCAAGAAACCGGAAGCCTGGCTGCTGGCGGTGGCAAGGCGGCGCCGCGTCGATGCGGTGCGGCGCCGGCTGACCAGCGAGGCCGGCCGCGAGCATCTCAAGCTGATTGCCGAGGAAGCGGAGGCGCGCATGACCGACGAAGACCTGCCCGACGAGCGGCTGCGGCTGATGTTCGCCTGCGCCCATCCGGCGATCGAATCGAGCGTGCGTTCGCCGCTCATCCTGCAGACGGTGCTGGGGTTCGACGCCGCGACGATCGCTTCCGCTTTCCTGGTCTCGCCGGCAACGATGGGCCAGCGCCTGGTGCGAGCCAAGTCCCGCATCCGTGAAACCGGTATTCCGTTCCGCGTGCCGGAGCAGGCCGAACTCGGCGAACGGCTGGATGCGGTGCTGGAAGCGATCTACGCCGCCTTCGCCGAAGGCTGGTCCGACCCGGCGGGCACCGAGACGCGAGGGCGCAATCTGGCGACCGAAGGCATTTGGCTCGGCCGGCTGGTGGCTTCGCTGTTGCCGGAGGAGCCGGAGGCGCTGGGCCTCCTGTCGCTGATGCTGTTTGCTGAGTCGCGCCGCGCCGCACGGCGCAGCGCCGCCGGCGACTTCGTGCCGCTGGCGGAACAGGATTGCCTTCTATGGGACCGCGCCCTGATCGATGAGGCGGAGGCGCTGCTTTCCAACGCCGCGGCCAAGGGCATCATCGGCCGCTACCAGCTTGAGGCGGCCGTGCAGTCCGCGCATGCGGCACGACGGCTGACCGGCCGCACCGACTGGGCGGCGATCCGCGAGCTCTACGATGCGTTGCTTTCGATCGCAGGATCGCCGGTGGTGGCGATAAACCGCGCGGTGGCGATCGCCGAGGCCGAGGGCGCAGTGGCGGGATTGGCGGCCCTCTACGTGCTGGGCGACGACAAACGGCTTGATGACTATCAGCCCTATTGGGCCGCACGCGCCGGTCTCCTGGCCAGGCTTGGTCAGGTACCGCAAGCCTGCGAAGCCTATGACCGGGCGATCGGCCTCGAGCGCGACCCGGCGGTGCGCCGCTTCCTGCAGGAAAAGCGGGCAGTGCTCAGAAATTGAGCTTCAGCCCGGCCACATCTCGTGCGAGGTGTTGAGCGTCTTCATCAGCGGATGGTCGCGCAGCCGCGCCCACAGGCGTTCAATGTTCGGCCATGCCGTCCGCGCGCTGTCGATGTCGGGATGCCAGGCCACCAGCATGACCAGATAGATGTCGGCCAGCGACATCCGGTCGCCGACCAGCCAGTCACGGCCTTCAAGCGCGGCATCCAGAACGGCAAAGCCACGGTCCATCTCGGCCACGGCTGCCTGCTTGACCGCCTTGGTGCCTTCGGGATCCGCAGTGTAGCGGTATGCGTAGTAGAAACGCAGCACCGCCGGATAGAGCACCGACGACATGAAGGCCATCCAGCGCAGGAAATCGGCGCGGGCAGGCGCGTCTGCTGCCGGCGCCAAATTGGCATCGGGATGACGCTCGGCAAGCAGGATGCAGATCGCCGCCGATTCCGTCATCGAGCTTCCGTCCGGCAAGGTCAGCACCGGCACCTGGTTCAACGGACTGATGTCGAGGAAGGCGGGGTCGGGCCGGTCGGTCTTCGGCACGTCGATCTGCTCGAACTGTGCATTCGCCAACGCCAGCGCTGCCTCGACGACGAAGCCGCCGCTGCCAGGACGGGTATAAAGCTTGTACATGAAATTCTCCCCCGGCCGCGCAAAGCAGGCCGGGGCGATATGAACCGGAAGCGGTGCCGCGCTCAAGCCGCCGATGGCGGCCACGCGCGTTTTTTCAGCGGGCCAGCTTGGACGCGAAGGAGCGTCGGACTACGATCCTAGCCCCTCGAACAGGATTGTCGACAGATAACGCTCGGCGAAGGACGGGATGACCACCACAAGATTTTTGCCCTTGTTCTCCGGCCGCGAGCCGACGACGATGGCCGCCTGCAGGGCGGCGCCCGAAGAGATGCCGACCGGCACGCCTTCGAGGCGGGCGACGAGGCGGGCATTGGCCACCGAATCCTCGTTCGACACCTTGACGATCTCGTCATAGATCGTCGTGTCGAGGATCTTGGGCGCAAAACCGGCGCCGATGCCCTGGATCTTGTGCGGGCCGGGCTGGCCGCCCGACAGAACCGGCGAGGAGTCGGGCTCGACGGCGACGACATGCACGGAGGGCTTGCGCTTCTTCAGCACCTGGCCGACGCCGGTGATGGTGCCGCCGGTGCCGATGCCGGCGACGAAGATATCGACCTCGCCATGCGTATCGTTCCAGATTTCCTCGGCCGTCGTCGTGCGGTGGATTTCCGGATTGGCCGGGTTCTCGAACTGCTGCGGGATGATCGCATTGGGGATCGTCGCTGCCAGTTCGTCGGCCTTGGCGATGGCGCCCTTCATACCTTTCGGACCCTCGGTCAGCACCAACTCGGCGCCGAGCAGCGCCAGCATTTTCCGGCGCTCGACCGACATTGTTTCGGGCATCGTCAGGATCAGCTTGTAGCCCTTGGCCGCGGCGGCGAAGGCAAGCGCGATGCCGGTGTTGCCCGACGTCGGTTCGATCAGCGTTGTCTTGCCGGGAGAAATCTTGCCTGATGCCTCAAGCGCCTCGATCATCGCCACGCCAATGCGGTCCTTGACCGAGGCGATCGGATTGAAGAATTCGAGCTTGGCAATGAGATTGGCGACGATGCCCTTTTCCCTGGCGAACTTGTCGAGCCGCACCAGGGGCGTGTCGCCGATCGTATCGGTGATGGAATTGTAGACGCGGCCGCGACCGGGCACACGGGCTGTGACGGGCTTGTTCATTGGTTTCGCTCCCAGAATTTCAGGCGAGTAAGGATTTCAGGCAGTGGAATTGCAGCCGGCAAGATAGGGCCTTCGGTCGCGCAAGATAGACTGTCGGCTGAAAATATCCGAGTGGGACCTGTGTCTAAAACCGTGCCGTCCCGGAAAAGCATTTCTCGCAAAGGCCCGTTTGCGAAATGCTTTGGCGGAAAGCTCTCTATTGCCGAGCGGCAATCGCTGCAGCAGCACCGACCATGAAGCCGGCCGCCGTGCGGTTCAGCGCCTTGAGCGCGCGGGGCGATTTCAGAAACCAGCGCGCCTTGGCCGCCAGCGCCAGATACGGCACCAGCACCACCAACAGCACGACAACGGTCAGCGCGACGAGGATGCCGTAATCCGCCAGCGTGATGGTTTTCAGGTCGACGATGGTCGGCGTGATCGCGAGATAGAAGATCATCGTCTTCGGATTGCCGAGGGTAACGGTCAGGCCGGCGGCAAAGCTCGACAGCAAGCCGCCCTTGCCTTTTCCGGCCTCGACGGTCTCGGGCGTGATGCCGCTGTTCCAGAAGCGCCAGCCGAGAAAGGCGAGATAGGCGACGCCGAGCCATTTGATGGCCAGGAAAACCATGCCGAAGGATTGTGCGACGAAGGCGAGGCCAAGCACCACGGCGGTCAGATAGGTGATGTCGCCAACCATCAGGCCAAACGACATCGCCAGCGACGATCGGAAGCCTGAGCCGAGCGCACGGGCGACCAGCGCGGTGATGCCGGGACCAGGAATCGCGGCGGCGATGCCGAGGGCCGCACTATAGGCGAGGAATCCGGTAAGGGTCATGGCACTGGTCTCGGATCAGAGCGTTTTATTGCATGGGACAGGCCAAGATTGAATTCCCTGGGGCCGGATTCTATTGCACCAGATATCGAGGGCTCGCCTTACGAAGCCCCCTCATCCGGCCGCTTCGCGGCCACCTTCTCCCCGAGGGGAGAAGAGACGGGCGCCAGCGTCTGCTGACTCCTCTCCCCTCGGGGAGAGGTCGGATTGTCCCGAATTGCTCTTCGCAATTCGGTTGGCAATCCGGGTGAGGGGGCCTGCGTTACCTGAGCAGATCAGGACGGACCGTCGCCATGGGTGACACGCCAGATGGTGCCGTTGCCGTCCTCGCTGACGATCAGCGCACCGTCGCTCGCAATCGCCACGCCGACCGGCCGGCCCCAGACCTCACCGTTGGAAACCACGAAGCCGGTGATGAAATCCTCATACGCGCCGGTCGGCTTGCCGTCCTTGAACAGCAACCGCACCACCTTGTAGCCGGTCCGGTTGCCGCGGTTCCATGACCCGTGCAGAGCGACGAAAGCATCGCCCTTGTATTCAGCTGGAAAGCTCTTCCCCTCGTAGAAGGCGATGGTGAGCGGCGCCGAATGCGCCTGCATCAGCACATCGGGAACGGTCGTTTTGCCGGCAAGATCGGGGCGCTCACCCTTGTGGCGCGGATCCTCATTGTTGCCGATATAGTACCAGGGCCAGCCATAGAAAGCACCCTCCTTGACCACGGTCGCGTATTCGGGCGGCACATTGTCGCCAAGCGCATCGCGTTCGTTGACGACGCACCACAGCGCGCCGGTCGCCGGCTGCACAGTCATACCCGAGCAGTTGCGCAGGCCGGCGGCAAAGATGCGGCCGTTCTTGCCATCGGGATCGAAGGCCAGCACGTCGGCGCGGCCGTCTTCAGAACCCCAGGCTGCACCCAGCGGCTGCGATTTCGCCCAGGCATCGAGTCCGCCTTTCGGCTCCCGGCCCATGTCCTCGGCGACATTCGATCCCGAGCCGACCGAAAGGTAAAGCGTCTTGCCGTCCGGCGAGAAGGCGATATCGCGGGTCCAGTGATGACTGGCGGGGATGTTGCCGACGATGGTTTCCGGGTCGCCGGAGGCCTTCAGGTCGCCATTGCGGTAGGCAAAGCGCACGATGCTGTCGCTGTTGGCGACATAGACCCATTGCGGGTCAGCGCCTGGCGGATAGAAGGCAATGCCATAGGGCCGGTTGAGATTGCCGGCAAAGATGCCGTCCTGCGCCGGCTTCGCACTGCCTTCGGCGAGGCGATAGATGCGGACCTGATTGGCTTTGCTGTCGGCGACGAACAGGTCGCCATTCGGTGCGACGCGTACGACGCGTGGATTGTCGATGCCCGATGCAACCAGCTCGGCCGAGAAACCCGGCGGCAGTTGCAGCTTCGCGTCTGCCGGCATGTCCGCGATGCCGGCGCTGTTCGAGGTCGACCGGGTGGCATTGGGCTTGGGCAGATCATCCGGTCTGATCAGGCGGCGGGTGCCCGGCTTGTCCGCTCGCCAGTCGCCGAAGGCCGCCGCGCCTTTCAGCACCGGTTCGTCCGCCTGCTGGGCAAATGAAGCGGTCGAGACAAACAGTGCGGCGGAAAGTGCGGGGCCGGCAAAACGCATCATTCGGTCCTCCAGTGTTCGGGCGTGAAAACAGGAACGACCGGTTTCGTCGATCGTTCCACGGCACACGATGAGGTGAAGGAAGCTTGCGGTTTTCCGGTTCAGGTCCCGGCGGCGTAGAAATCGTCGTCGAGGCGTTTTTCCAACTCGACGAGGTCAGCCGGCAGCGGCAGGCCCATGGCGCGCATTTCCCGTAGCTTTTCGCGCAGCTGCTCCTGGATCTCGTGCTGGTCTTCCGGCTGGTTGACCATCTCCTCCAGCAGCAGGCTGATCCGGGCCTTGAATTCTTCGAGCGCCATCGTCGTCTCCTCGGTTGGATCAGCTCAGCGCAGCATGCGTGAAATCAGCTGCGCCGTATAGTCGACCATTGGGACGATGCGCGCGTAATTCAGCCGGGTCGGGCCGATGACGCCGAGCGCGCCGACGACGCGGGCATCCTTGTCGCGATAGGGGGCGACGACCAGCGACGAGCCCGACAGCGAAAACAGCTTGTTTTCCGAGCCGATGAAGATGCGCACACCCGAGCCCTGCTCGGCGAGGTCAAGCAGCTGGATAAGCCCGTCCTGCGTCTCCATGTCCTCGAACAGATGGCGCAGCAGCTCGATGTCGGCCTGGGCGGTGACGTTTTCAAGCAGATTGGCACGCCCGCGCACGATGAGCCGTGCCGGCAGGCCGCTGTCGGCGCCGGCCCACACCGCCAGCCCCTTCTCCACCAGGTCCTGCGACAGCGTGTCGAGCGCGGCCCTGGTTTCTTCCTTGATGCGAGCGATCTCGATCCGCGCCTCGGCAAGCGTGCGACCGCGTATATGGGCGTTGAGGAAATTCGAGGCCTCGTGCAGTTGCGAGACGGTGATCCCGGCGGGCAGGTCGACGACGCGGTTTTCGACGTCGCCATTCTGCGACACCAGCACCGCCAGCGCCTTCGTCGGCTCAAGCTGGATGAATTCGATGTGCTTCAGCGCCACCTCGTTTTTGGCGGCCAGCACCAGGCCGGCGCCGCGCGACATGCCCGACAGCATCTGGCTGGCCTCGGTCAGCATGTGCTCCAGCGTCGCACCGGAGCCGGACGCCCGCACCTGTGCCTCGATGGCGCGGCGCTCCTCGTCGGAAAGGTCGCCAAGCTCCATGAAGGCATCGACGAAGAAACGCAGGCCGGCCTGCGTCGGCAGCCGGCCGGCCGAAATGTGCGGCGCGTAGATCAGGCCGAGATGCTCGAGGTCGCTCATCACGTTGCGGATGGTCGCCGGCGACAGTGAGGACGGCAGGATACGCGACAGGCTGCGCGATCCCACCGGTTCACCGTCCCTGAGATAGGAATCGACGATGCGCCGGAAGATGTCGCGGGAACGCATGTCGAGCGCCTGGAATACTGGCGACTGAAGCGCGGGCGACTGCGAACTCGGATCGACTGCCTTGGTCATACGGCCAAAAACCTCCGGCCCAAGGATATAGACTTACACTGCACCCGCGCAACCCGGTGTCTGTGTCCGATCGTCAGCCCATTTTCCTTTGCGCCACGCGTCCCATGCGGTTACAAGCCGGCCAAGATTCCGAAAAATGACAAGAAAGCAGCCCTGAATGCGCCCTTCCAAACGCCAATTCGACGAAATGCGTGCCATCTCCTTCGAGCGTGGCGTCTCCAAGCATGCCGAAGGCTCATGCCTGGTGAAGTTCGGCGACACGCATGTCCTGTGCACGGCCAGCCTCGAGGAAAAAGTGCCGGGTTGGATGCGCAACTCCGGCAAGGGCTGGGTGACGGCGGAATACGGCATGCTGCCGCGCTCGACCGGCGAGCGCATGCGCCGTGAGGCTTCGGCCGGCAAGCAGGGCGGCCGCACGCTGGAAATCCAGCGGCTGATCGGCCGCTCCTTGCGCGCCGTGGTCGATTTGCAGGCGCTGGGCGAACAGCAGATCACCGTCGACTGCGACGTCATCCAGGCCGATGGCGGCACCCGCACCGCATCGATCACCGGCGGCTGGGTGGCGCTGTATGACTGCCTGCGCTGGATGGAAGCGCGCCAGATGGCCAGCGTCGCCAAGGTGCTGAAGGACCATGTCGCGGCGATCTCCTGCGGCATCCATGACGGCCAGCCGGTCATCGACCTCGACTATATCGAGGATTCCGCGGCCGGCACCGACGCCAATTTCGTCATGACAGGCAAGGGTGGCATCGTCGAGATCCAGGGCACCGCCGAGGGCGAGCCTTTCTCCGAGGAGCAGTTCGCGGACCTGATGGGCCTGGCCAAGAAAGGCATCCAGCGCCTGGTGAGTTTGCAGCAGATGGCAGTGGCTTAGTTTTTAGATGTCGAGCCTGAGCGCCCCCCTCTGGCCTGCCGGCCATCTCCCCCTCAAGTGGGGAGATCGGATGTCATCTAGGGCTTCGCCAATCTCCGGCGTTGTAGGGCGCGCGACAATGCAGAAGCTGCCAATCTCCCCACCTGAGGGGGAGATGGCCGGCAGGCCAGAGGGGGGCGCCTCGTGACACCCTCCACGATCCTGGAATCGGCCCTCTACGTCACAGACCTGCCCGCCGCCGAAACCTTCTACACCGACATCCTCGGCCTCAATCTCCTCGGCAAGGTCGACGGCCGCCACCTCTTCTTCCGCTGCGGCCCCGGCGTGCTGCTCGTCTTCAACGCCGAGGCAACCAAAATCCCGCCGGCGCCCGACGCGAGGCTGCCGGTGCCACCGCACGGCGCGGTCGGCCAAGGTCATCTCTGCTTTACGGCGACCGACGATGAAATCGCCGGCTGGAAAGCCCATCTGGAGGCAAAGAAGATCGCCATCGAGAGCGAATTCGAGTGGCCGCAGGGCGGCCGTTCGATCTATATACGCGACCCCTCGGGCAACTCGATCGAATTTGCCGAGCCAAGAATCTGGGGCCTTTGATGCATTCTCTCGATGGCAAGAAGATCGTCGTCGCCACCCATAATGAGGGCAAGCTGCGCGAATTCGCCGACCTGATGGGACCGTTCGGCTTCGAAGCGAAGTCGGCCAGGGAGTATGGCCTGCCGGAGCCGGACGAGACCGGCACCACCTTCGAGGAGAACGCCTACATCAAGGCGCTCGCCGCCGCCAAGGCGACCGGCCTGCCGGCGTTGTCGGACGATTCCGGCCTGTGCGTCGACGCGCTTGACGGCGCGCCCGGCGTCTACACCGCCAACTGGGCCGAAACCCCGGACGGTTCGCGTGACTTCGGCATGGCCATGCAACGCACCGAAGTGGCGCTGCAGGAGGTCGGCGCCGCCTTGCCGGAGCAGCGCAAGGGACGCTTTGTCGCCGTCATCTGCCTGGCGTTTCCCGACGGCGAGGCCGAATATTATCGCGGCGAGGCCGAGGGCACGCTGGTCTGGCCACCGCGCGGCGAGCTCGGCTTTGGCTATGATCCTGTGTTCCTGCCCGAGGGCTTCGAAAAAACCTTCGGCGAAATGAGCGCCGAGGAAAAGCATGGCTGGAAGCCCGGCCAGGCCACGGCGCTGTCGCACCGCGCCCGTGCCTTCCAGAAATTCGCCAAAGCGAGATTGGGCTCGGCATGAGCATGCTGCTCGACCGGACGCCCGGCTTCGGCGTCTATGTCCACTGGCCGTTCTGCGCGGCCAAATGCCCCTATTGCGACTTCAACAGCCATGTTCGCCACCAGCCGGTCGACCAGGAGCGCTTTGCCGCCGCCTTCGAGGCCGAACTGGCGACGATGCGCGAGCGCACCGGGCCGCGCGAGGTGACCAGCGTTTTTCTAGGCGGCGGCACGCCCTCGCTGATGAAGCCGGAAACCGTGGCCAGGGTTCTGGACGCCGTGGCGAAGAACTGGACTGTGCCTGCCGGCATCGAGGTGACGCTGGAGGCCAATCCGTCCTCGGTCGAGGCCGAGCGCTTTCGCGGCTATCGGGCGGCCGGGGTCAATCGCGTGTCGCTCGGCGTGCAGGCGCTGAACGACAAGGATTTGCGCTTCCTCGGCCGGCTGCACAATGTCGAAGAGGCCCTGCACGCCATCGGCCTCGCGCGGGAAATATTCCCAAGGCTGTCCTTCGACCTGATCTACGCCCGCCCCGGCCAGACGCCGGAGGCTTGGGCATCGGAGCTGGAACAGGCGATCGGCCATGCCGCCGACCATCTGTCGCTCTACCAGCTGACCATCGAGGAAGGCACGCCCTTTCACGCGCTGCATGCGGCAAAGAAATTCATCATTCCCGACAACGACCATGCCGCCGACCTCTATGCACTGACGCAGGAGATCACCAAGGCGCACGGCCTGCCGGCCTACGAGATTTCCAACCACGCCAGGCCTGGCGCCGAGAGCCGGCACAACCTGACCTACTGGCGCTATGGCGAATATGTCGGCGTCGGGCCGGGCGCGCATGGCCGCTTCGTCGAGAACGGCCGGCGCACGGTGACAATCGCCGAGCGGATGCCGGAAACCTGGGCCAATCTGGTCGAGGCCAAGGGCCATGGCGTCACCGGCGGCGAGATCCTGACGCGCTCGGAAGAGGCCGACGAATTCCTGCTGATGGGCCTGCGGCTGGCCGAAGGCATCGACCTCTCCCGCTACGAGGCGTTCTCCGGGCGCGGCCTGTCGAGCGCGCGGTTGTCGATGCTGCAGGGCGAAGGGCTGGTGGCGCCGATCGGCAATGCGCGCCTGCGCGCCACGGCCGCCGGCATGATCGTGCTCGACGCGGTGGTCGCCGATCTGGCGCGCTAACCCTTGAAGAACGTCCTTTTCGTCTGCAGCCAGAACCGCTTGCGCAGCCCGACCGCCGAACAGGTGTTTTCAACGCGCCGCGATATCGAGGTGGCCTCGGCCGGAACCAACCACGATGCCGACACGCCGCTGACGCATGAGCTGGTCGCTTGGGCCGACATCATCTTCGTCATGGAAAAGGCGCACCGCACCAAGCTGCAGAAGAAATTCAGGGCCAGCCTGAAGAAGGCGCGTGTGATCTGCCTCGACATACCTGACGATTATGAATTCATGGATCTGGAGTTGATTGGCCTTCTGAAGGCACGCGTTTCACGGTATCTCGGTTAAGACGCAATCCGCGAAGGCCACCCGCATGAACCTGACCGTATCCTCCTGGCAATTCTGGGCGCTGCTCTCGGCTGCATTCGCTGCCCTGACGGCGATCTTCGCCAAGGTCGGCATCGAGAACATCAATTCCGATTTCGCCACCTTCATCCGCACGATCATCATCCTGATCGTGCTCGGTGCCATCCTGCTCGCCAGCGGCCAGTTCCAGTCGCCGGCTACGATCTCGGGAAAGACCTGGGCTTTCCTCGCCCTGTCCGGTCTGGCGACCGGCGCTTCATGGCTCTGCTATTTTCGCGCCCTGAAGATCGGCAATGCGGCGCAGGTGGCGCCGATCGACAAGCTAAGCGTCGTGCTTGTGGCGGTGTTTGGCGCGGCCTTTCTCGGCGAGCGGTTGTCCGGAGCGAACTGGCTTGGCGTCGCCCTTATCGCGGCGGGTGCTGTGCTGGTCGCCTATCGAGGGTAGTTGCGCGCCATGGCGTGCGTTCTTCGTTTCAAGACGGGTGATGAAGATATCGAAGCGATTGGGCATCGTCCGGTCAGTGCTCCGTCGTGCTGTCGGGTTTGTTGTCGGAAAGGCTGACGTTCGTCGGCAAGGTGCTGGCGACGCGCTCTTCGGTCAGGCTGTGCTCGGTCTTGGCAGACGGGCGCTTGTCCCTGGGGGTGGCAACGCGGTTGCGGCCGGCGTAGTAGGGTTCGAAAGCGTCTTGTATCTTGAGGCTGTCCATCCTGTCCTCCTCCGGAATCAGGGGGCTAATCTGCCAACGCCGGTTTGGTTCCCCACTGTGGCAAAGGAAAGGCGAATTCCCTACATCGGCATCAGCTTTTGCAAGCCCGCGTCAGCCGTGCCAAACAGGGCTGAATGGAGAAGTCGTCAGTGACCGCAGAGACGGGCAAGCGCAGCTATGTGGTCGGGCAGACCGAGATCGCGGCCCGGCCGCTGGAGCCGGCGCTCTATCTGGTGGCGACGCCGATCGGCAATCTCGCCGACATCACGCTGCGCGCGCTGGAGACGCTGGCCGCCGCCGACATCGTCGCTTGCGAAGACACACGGGTGTCGCGCGTGCTGCTCGACCGTTATGGCATCCGCCGCCGCACCACAGCCTATCATGAGCAT
>NZ_RZQP01000106.1:0-20617 GCF_003998165.1 Mesorhizobium sp. M7A.F.Ca.US.007.01.2.1
CAATGAGGCGCTGCTCGAAGCCGGTGGCTTTTCGCGCCTGCTTGGCTTCGCCACCAAATGGGAAAAGCCGTTGTTTCCGCTGAAAGGTGCCGATCTGACGGCGCTCGGCGCAACTCCAGGCCCGAAACTCGGCGAAATCCTGAGGAATCTCGAAGCGGAATGGGTCGAAGCCGGGTTTGCCCCTGATCGCGACGCGCTCCTCAAGCGCGCCGCCGAAGCCTTGCAGGCCGGGTAGATCAGGCCGCGTCGCGGGTCTTTTCGATGCGCGAACGGATCGCCTCGATCATCGTCTCGCGGATGACCGTCTCGCCATGTGTCTCGCGCATGTGCTCGACGGCACGGCGCATGACCTCGGCTTCCTCATCGGCACGTGTGTGCCAGTCACAGCCGGGCACGAGCGACCCGCAGTGAAATTCCTTCATGAGATTTCTCCTTTTCCTCCGTGGAGCCTGGTCGAGGCTCCGGCACTTTTTTTGGCTCATGTCCGGTTCCAGGGTTGAAACCGCGGACCGCGAACGGGTGAGAAGCATAACACAGATGGGGTGGTATTGGTTGCCGTCAACGGCAAAAGGGCGGAGCAGCATCGCTCCGCCCTCTAAACACTACCCCGAAACAGGGCCAGACATCGTCTCGTCCCGTTTTGGCGGGCAGGCCTTCACTTGGCGATCTTGACAGCCTCGGCAATCTTTTTCTTGCCGCTCATGTCCCATGAGACACGGACCTTTTCACCGACCTGCAGGCCAGGATCCTTGAAGGTCTTGGGAAGCGTAAAAGACGATCCATCGTCGAGGACCAGGCTCATGGCCGTCGTGTCAAAGGTCTTGATCGTCCCGGTGGTGTGCTTGACGGCGGCGAACGCCACCGAACCGGAAGCGAGAAGGGCAGCGGCGGCCGCCGAAACAATGATCTTGCGCATTGCGAAGTACTCCTGGAAAGGCGGGTATCTTTTTGACGAAGATGTCCCGCGTCGTCTTGGGCCGTCCGGTCGCGTCGGGTCGCGGCTCGCTTTGTCTTGACGCAATTCCGGTCGGAAAGCCGTTTCGCACTTTCCTGAAATTGCGCGCAGGCGAACCGCCGGCGCTTCCCGACCCCGCGCCACAAATAGACCAGTCTTTTCAAGAACCTATTAGACGAAAAAGAAATTTTTCGCGGCACCGTGTGCCACATTCCATGCCCATTTCGAGCGAATGGGACATCAATGCGGCTCACGTCGGGCTCACCATTTTGTTACGGCCAGCGGACCTCGGGCGGCAGGCTGGAGAGGATGGCGGCGACATTGCCGCCGGTCTTCAGTCCGAATATGGTGCCGCGATCGTGAAGCAGATTGAATTCGACGTAGCGGCCGCGGCGGATGAGCTGTTCGTCACGGTCGCCATCAGTCCAGTTCTCGTTGAAGTTGGCGCGCACAAGGTGGCCGTAGACGACGAGAAAAGCGCGGCCGACATCCTGGACGAAGTTGAAATCGGCATTCCAGCCGCCCTTGTCCTCACCCGAATGCAGCCAGTCGAAGAAGATGCCACCGGTGCCGCGCGGCTCGTTGCGGTGCGACAGATAGAAGTACTCGTCGCACCAGGCCTTGAATTTTGGGTAATCGGCCACCGCGACATTCTTCTCGCAAGCGAATTGCATGGCGCGGTGGAAGGCGACCGTGTCGGGGTCGTCCTGGGTGCGGCGGCGATCGAGCACCGGTGTCAGATCGGCACCGCCGCCGAACCATTGGCTGGATGTGACCACCATGCGCGTGTTCATGTGCACGGCCGGAACGTTGGGATTCCATGGGTGCGCGATCAGCGAAATGCCGGATGCCCAGAAGCGCGGGTCTTCCTCTGCACCGGGCATCTGCTTCCTGAATTCGGGTGAGAACTCGCCATGGACGGTCGATGTGTGGACGCCGACCTTTTCGAAGACGCGACCGTGCATCATCGACATGGTGCCGCCGCCGCCGCGCCCCTCGTCACGTTCCCATGGCGTCTTTTCGAAGTGGCCGGGCGACCACGAGGCCAGCGGCCCGCCAAGATCCTGCTCGATCTGCTCGAAGGTGGCGCAGATGCGTTCGCGCAGCGCCTCGAACCAGAGGCGCGCCTTCATCTTCTTCTGTTCGATGTCGGCGGGCAGGCCCGCCGGTATTTCTGGTCGTTCCAAATGCCGTCTCCGGTTGGGGCGGCGAGTCCCACAAATGACTCGTCTTTTGCCGGCGCGATCCCTAATCTCTTAGGGGACAGGGTCAAGTGTCATTACGGTGCAAGGAGTTGTTTCGTGCGCACCCCGGCAAGACCGCCGCTGGATGGCCTAAAGAAAAGGCTCGACCAAAGCCGTGCCGAGCGCGTGCGTATGCCGCGCGACGGTTTCCTGCGCGAGACCTTCGTGCTGCCACGCTCCGATGCCCGGCTCAAGGCCAAGGAATGGTTCGAGCGCTTTCCCAAGCAGGCCTACTGGACCGAGATCGAAAGCTGGTTCGAGCGGCCGGGCGACCTGATCGAGTTCACCATCAGGCGGTTGCCTGCGGCCGACTAGGATTTCGTCGTCCCGTTTACGGGGAGAGGGTGCCGGCAGGCAGGTGAGGGGCTGCGCGAACCTCTCAATGCTGGCGCCGCCCCTCATCCGCCTTCACTGCGTTCAGGCACCTTCTCCCCGTGAACGGGGAGAAGGAAGAGCGACCAGCCTCCTTGCCCCCGTTCCCTCGCGTGCCAGCCGGTCACCCTTGTTGCGCAGCGGGCATTTGTCGATCGACATGCAGCCGCAGCCGATGCAGTCGGTCAGCCCGTCGCGAAGTTTCTTCAACTGGGCGATCTTGTGATCGAGCCCGTCGCGCCAGGCGGTCGACAAAAGGTTCCAGTCGTCGCGCGTCGGCGTGCGGCTTTCGGGCAGTGATTCAAGTGCGGCACCGATTTCGGCCAGCGAGATGCCGACCTCCTGTGCAACCTTGATGATCGCCACGCGCCGCAGCACGTCGCGGCCGTAGCGGCGCTGGTTGCCCGACGTGCGGTGGCTGCGGATCAAGCCGCGGGCCTCGTAGAAATGCAGCGCCGACACCGCCACCCCGCTGCGCATGGCCACCTGGCCAACCGTTAATTCCGTTACAGGCGCCATGTCTGATTTTCCGTCCCGATTTTTCTGCTTGACCTCAAGTTAAGTTGAGCTTGTAGCGAAGAAACCCTGGATGTGCAAACGAAGGAGAAGGCGATGTGCGCCTGGGTCGAGATGTCGGGAGACGGAGTGCCGTTATCCGAGTTGCCGGATGGCTTCGCCCACCACCATGGCGACGGAGAGCGCCACGTTGATGCTGCGCGCCGTACCCTGCATGGGGATGGTCAGGCGCGCATTCGCCGCCTGATGGACAGGATCCGGCACGCCTGCGGATTCGCGGCCGAACAGGAGGACGTCACCGTCCGCGAAGCTGAAGCTGGTGTAGGCCGTCGTGGCTTTGGTCGACAGCAGCACCAGCCGGTGCGAACCAGCCTTGCGCCATTCCTCGAAGGCGTGCCAGTCGACATGCCGGGTCAGGGCAGCCATTTCGAGGTAGTCCATGCCGGCTCGCTTGAGCGCCTTGTCGGAGAGCGGAAATCCGGCCGGTTCGATGATGTCGACACCAAGTCCGAGGCACGCGGCGAAGCGCAGGATTGTTCCGGTGTTGCCGGCAATGTCAGGCTGGTAGAGCGCGATGCGGAGACGACGGTTCATTTCCGCGTCCTTCTAATAAGTGGCGGATCGGCCACAGCGGCTTGGCGGTTTTGGAAATTGCTGGACCTGCGGGTGGCCATTTTCTGCGAAGTCGGGTATACAACCAGCATTGTCAACCCGAACCGATGGAGGGGTAATTCATGATGACCATGCACATCCAGCGCCCCTCTCGTGGGCTTACCTGCCTGCCGGCGGTTTCGGTACGACGATTCTCCTGACTCTCTAAGACTTGATCGCACCGATTCCCGCCGAAACGATTTTTCGGCTCTCGAAGGAATCCTGCGATGTTTTTCAAAAAGTCAAAAGGGCTGAACGCCCCAACTGAAGCTGTCCGGACCGACACTCGTCATGTCCGGACCGATGCAATGCGTGCCTCCGGGCGAATGCCGGCGGACGATATTGCTTCGCCTTTTTATCTCGATTTTCACACGGAGGACGGACCGATGTTCGATCCCTACAGAATACCGGGCTCGAGGAGCCTGCATATCCACCGACTGCCGACCTGGGCGCTGCTGATCGGCGACACCTATTCGTCGGCGGTTCACGCCGAGGTTCGCCGCCGGCCGCATCGCGGCATGCTGCCGGATGTCGATTTTTCGCGCGCGGTTCCCGATCCCGGGCGGCCGTCGCTGGTGCGCCGGATCATCCGGCTGATCCGGCCTGGCGCTAAAAACCGGGCTGGCGGCATCGTGTCGTCAGGATCGTCTGGCGCAGCTGTCGGCGAAAAGCCCGCGAGCCCCTATATTGCGCGAAGCATTGCCGACGGTCCGGGTGATTCCGGAACGTCGGCACTCGACGCCATGGGTTCCGGGGACTTCGTACGCTCACGTGCCGCGTAAGCGGCAAACACATTTCACAGGCATGACCTATGTTGTTGTTTAGCTGGTTTGAAAAAAGGCTCGATCCGTTCCCCGCGGCGGAACCGGTCGAGCCGCCCAAGACGCTGGTTGCCTTCTGCGTGCATTATACGCGCGGCGCCTGGCCCTATATCCTTTTCGACGCAGTGCTGGTGACGGCCATCGCGATCGCGGAAGTGTGGATGTTCGGCTTCCTCGGCCGCATCGTCGACTGGCTGTCGGGGCAGAATCGCGAAACCTTCCTGCAGACGGAAGCCTGGAAGCTTGCCGGCATGGCCTTCATCGTGCTGTTCGCACTGCCGGGCACGGTATGGCTGCATTCGCTCCTCAACCAGCAAACGCTGATGGGCAACTATCCCATGCGCATCCGCTGGCAGGTGCACCGCTATCTGCTCAAGCAGTCGATGAGTTTCTACCAGGACGAGTTCGCCGGCCGCATCGCGACCAAGCTGATGCAGACGGCTCTCGCCGTGCGCGAATGCGTCATCAAGGTGATCGACGTCCTGAATTACGTTATCGTCTACTTCCTCGGCATGCTGCTCATCGTCGGCTCGGCCGACTGGCGGCTGGCCGCGCCGCTCGGCGTCTGGCTGGTCGGCTATATCCTTTTGCTGCGGTTTTTCATTCCCCGGCTGGGCAAGGTCGGCGAGGAACAGGCCAATGCGCGCTCGATCATGACGGGCCGGGTCGTCGACAGCTACTCAAACATCCAGACGGTCAAGCTGTTCAGCCATGCACGCCGCGAAGCGTCATTCGCCAAAGACGGTATGTCCGGCTTTCTCGAAACGGTCTACCGGTCGATGCGCCTGGTGACAGTGCTTTTCGGCTCGCTCTACATACTGAACGCGCTGCTCTTGTTCTCGGTGACCGCGATGGCGCTGTGGCTGTGGCTGGGGCAAGCAGTGACGATCGGCGCGGTCGCCGTGGTCATCGGCCTTGTGCTCAGGTTGTGGGGCATGTCGCAATGGATCATGTGGGAAATGTCGGGCCTGTTCGAGAACATCGGCACGGTGCAGGACGGTATCGCCTCGATCTCGCTGCCGCGCCTTGTCGAGGACCGGCCGGACGCGAAGGAGATCAGCGTCTCCAGGGGTGAGATCCGCTTCGAGGACATCCGCTTCCACTACGGCAAGCAGAAGGGTGTGATCGAGGGCCTGTCGCTGGCGGTGAAGCCGGGCGAGAAGGTCGGCATCGTCGGCCGTTCCGGCGCCGGCAAGTCGACGCTGGTCAACCTGTTGCTGCGCTTCTACGACCTCGAAGCCGGGCAGATATTGGTCGATGGCCAGGAAATCGCCGCTGTGAAGCAGGATTCGCTTCGTGCGCAGATCGGCATGGTCACGCAGGACACCTCGCTGCTGCATCGTTCGGTGCGCGAGAACATCCTTTATGGCCGGCCCGATGCAACCGACGAGATGCTTGTCGAGGCGGCGCGGCGCGCCGAGGCGCTGGACTTCATATCGGGGCTTTCGGATGCCAGCGGCCGCAAGGGCTTCGACGCCCATGTCGGTGACCGCGGCGTCAAATTGTCCGGTGGCCAGCGGCAACGCGTCGCCATTGCTCGCGTTATGTTGAAGGACGCACCTATACTTATCCTTGACGAAGCGACCTCGGCGCTTGATTCCGAAGCCGAGGCGGCGATCCAGGAGAATCTCTACAAGCTCATGCAAGGCAAGACCGTCATCGCCATCGCGCACCGGCTGTCGACCATCGCGGCGATGGACAGGCTGGTGGTGATGGACAAGGGCCGTGTCATCGAGGAAGGTTCGCACGAAGAACTCGTCGCCAAGGGCGGGCTCTACGCGCAGCTCTGGCAGCGCCAGTCGGGCGGGTTCCTGCTTGAGGACGGTCCCGCCGACGCCGCCAACGACGCACTTGCAAAGAGGCAAGCCGCAGAATGATGGCCGCCGCATGATGACAGCCGTCTATCGCTGGTTCGAGAACTGGGTCTATCCGTTCAGGGAGCCGGCGAATCTTCGGCCACCGATCAGTGTCGGCGGCTTTCTCTGGCACTATGTCGGCCAGGCGAAGTTCGCCTTCTTCGCCATGCTGGTCATCGGCGGCATCGCGCCGCTGGTCGAGGCCGGCCTGTTCTACTTCGTCGGGCGGCTGGTCGATATTCTCGACCAGCTTCCCGCCGAGCGCAGCTGGCACGCACTGTGGGCCGCCGCCGGCCCTGAACTGGTTTTCATGGCCGTGGTGGTGCTGGTCATCCGCACCGTCGTCGTCGGCTTGTCGGCGCTGGTCGACGAACAGACGATCACGCCGGGCTTCTACAATCTGGTGCGCTGGCAGGCGCACCGGCATGTCTCGCGCCAGTCCTACGCCTTTTTCCAGAACGATTTCGCCGGCCGCATCGCGACGAAGGTCTGGCAGGCGGGCCAGGCGACCGGCGACTTGATGGAAAGCTTCATCGAGGTCGTCTGGTTTATGATCGTCTACACGGTGACGACGCTGGCGCTGGTCGCAGGCCTCGATCTCAGGCTGGCGGTTCTGGTGGTGATCTGGATTTCCGCCTTCGGCTGGCTGGCCAAGCTCTATTTGCCGGCAATCCGCAAGCATGCCGAGGAAACAGCCGAGGCCGGCTCGATGATCACCGGCCGCATCGTCGATTCCTATTCCAACGTGCAGACGCTGAAACTGTTCTCGGCCGATGGCGACGACCGCTACATCAGGAACGGTTTCGACATCTATCTCGACGCATTGCGCCCGTTCACCCGCCGGCTGACCGGCGTGCGCATGGCGCTGACCACGCTGTCAGGCATCATGATCACGGCGATCGGCTGCTTTGCCGTCTATCTCTGGGTCGAGGGCTCGATCACCGTCGGCGCGGTCGCCTTCACCCTGTCGCTGGTGCTGCGCCTCAACATGCTGCTTGGCCGGCTGATGATGCAGCTCAACAGTATCTTGCGAAACCTCGGCGTGCTGGAGAACTCCAAGGCGCTGATTTCGCAGCCGCTCGGCCTCACCGATGCGCCCGACGCCAAGGAACTCGTCGTTGCGGGTGGCCGTATCGCGGTGAAGAACGTCGAGTTCCACTACGGCAAAGGTTTCGGCGTGCTGAACGGCATCGACCTTGTCGTCAGGCCAGGCGAGAAGGTAGGGCTGGTCGGACCGTCCGGCGCCGGCAAGACGACCCTCGCCAATCTGATCCTGCGCCTCTACGATCTCGAGAGCGGGTCGATCACCATCGATGGCCAGGATGTCGCCAAAGTTACGCAGAATTCGCTGCGCGCCAACATCGGCGTCGTCAGCCAGGACACGGCGCTGTTCCACCGTTCGCTGCGCGACAACATCAAGCTCGGCATGCCTGACGCGACCGATGCGGAGGTGATCGCGGCGGCGAAAAAGGCCGAGGCGCACGAGTTCATCCTGACCTTGCGCGACAACAGGGACCGCGCCGGCTACGAGGCGTTTGTCGGCGAGCGCGGCGTCAAACTGTCGGGAGGCCAGCGCCAGCGCGTGGCGATCGCCCGCGTCTTCCTCAAGGATGCGCCGATCCTGATTCTCGATGAGGCGACCTCGGCACTCGATTCCGACATCGAGGCGGCGATCCAGGAGAATCTGACGCGGCTGATGGAAAACAAGACGGTCATCGCCATCGCCCACCGGCTGTCGACGATCGCAGCACTCGATCGTCTGGTGGTGATCGACGGCGGCCGCATTGTCGAGCAAGGCACGCATGACCAATTGGTGGCGCTCGACGGGCTCTATGCGCGGCTGTGGAAGCGGCAGTCCGGCGGTTTTCTCTATCACGAGGACAGCGTGCTCGAAGAGACGCGCCCGGCGGAGTAGCTCCATGGGTGGATCGACAGGCGCCATCCCAGAGGTCGGCTACGTGCTCAAGCGGCTTCGGCCGACCATGCCGGCCTTCGACACGCTGAAGGAAGAGAGCCGGCTGGAAGGCTACTGGATGCTGGTACGCCTTGCGGATGGCTGGGCAAGTGGCCGCAACAAGTTCCTGAAACGGGGGGAGGCGCTGTACGGAGCATGGTATGGAAGGGAACTCGCCGGCGTGTGCGGGTTGAACATCGATCCCTATTTCGAGGACAGGGGCCACGGCCGGGTCCGGCACCTGTTCGTCAGCGCGCGCCACCGTCGCGCCGGCCTTGGCCGGATGCTGGTCGAAACCGTTGTCGACAGGGCACGTCACCATTTCGCCATGCTGAACACCCGCGCGCCGCAAGAAGCCTTCCGTTTCTATGAACGGCTTGGCTTTCAGCGCGTGGCGGGCGAAGAGTTCGTCACACACCGCATGGTTTTCGGGAAAGGAGGCTGAAATGTGCTTGCGTCCGCCATCTCATCTTGCCGGCGCCTCGGCCGCCGAAGCCGCCTTCGACGCGCTCGGCCATGAAATATTGGCGGAAAAGGCGGCAGCACTCGGCCGCGCCGGCCAGCGGGTAGAGGAAACGCTGGCCAGGCTGCGCGACAATGCCGACGAGCAACTGCGCCCCCTTCTGCTCAAGGATGCCGCCGAGGCGGTGCATGGCTATTTCATCCAGCGCGAGCTGTGCGGCTTGCGCAAGCACGATGCCGTCATTCGTGAATACAACATCCCGAAAGCGGTGCTGGCCAGGCTCGGCGCGAAATAGGGATCACTCCAGCCATTCGGTGATGAAGCTGCCATTCTCGTGGATGTCGGTCGTTTCCAGCGGGCCTGGGCCGAGATTGGTGAATTTGTGCGGCGTATTGGGTGGCACGATCAGGATCTGGCCGGCGGATGCCTCGATTTCCTGGTCGCCGACAGTGAACAGGCCGGTGCCCTGGCGGATGATGAAGATCTCCGCGTAGGGATGTGTGTGCAGGCGCGGGCCGCCGCCGACATCAGGCAGATAGTTGAAGATCAGGCAGGAGTTGGAGCCGTAGGCGCCACATTGCAACTCGCCCTTCCAATGGTCCGAGCGAACGGCCCAGGTGTCGCGGTCTATGACGTGTGCCATGATGACAAGGATAGACCCGGCTGGGGCCTTGTGTCGAGCCGAACAAGGGCGTCGGATTTGCGGTTGTTTCCCGGTTGTTTAGTGATGGTTGGCGGCTATCCGGCGTCGTGTTGACCGGCGGCGGATTTTGTCCCCGCGACAATCTGCCCTTGTGCCTTCACCCGTCTGGACAAAAACGGGCTTCACGCATAAACCGAAGTCCAAATGCCGGAGGAATTCGCAAGCCTGTTCGCCATGCGCTGTCGGGTTGGCGTAATTGAGCGGGGAACAAGGCTCAACCACCGGCACGGAAGAGGCGAAAGGATCAGGCACCCGTGAGCGCAACCGACACCCAGGATCCCAACCGTCGTGATTTTCTCTACGTCGCCACCGGCATGGCCGCAGTGGTCGGCGCGGGTGCTTTCGCGTGGCCGTTCATCGACCAGATGCGCCCTGACGCCTCGACGCTGGCGCTCGCCTCGGTCGAAGTCGACGTCGCCTCGCTGACGCCGGGTATGTCGCTGATCGTCAAATGGCGCGGCAAGCCGGTCGTGGTCCGCAACCGCACCGAACAGGAAATGAAGGACGGCGAGGCGGTCAAGCTGGCCGATCTCAAGGATCCGATCGCCCGCAACGCCAATCTCCCGGCCGACGCACCGGCGACCGACGCCAATCGCACCACGCCCGGCAAGGAAGCCTGGATGGTGATGGTTCAGGTCTGCACGCATCTCGGCTGCATTCCGCTTGGCCAGGAAGGCGATTTCGGCGGCTGGTTCTGCCCTTGCCACGGTTCGCAATACGACACCGCCGGCCGCATCCGCAAAGGCCCGGCGCCGGAGAACATGGCGGTTCCGGTATTCAAGTTCATTTCCGATACCAAGATCCTTATCGGTTGAGGCAGGGGGATATTTCGATGAGCGAGGGACACTCGACCTATACGCCCAAAACCGGTCTCGGACGCTGGTTCGACGCCCGCATGCCGCTGCCGCGGCTGGTCTATGACAGCTTCGTTGCCTATCCGGTGCCGCGCAACCTCAACTATGCATGGACCTTTGGCGGCATCCTGTCGATCATGCTGGTGGCGCAGATCCTGACCGGCATCGTGCTGGCCATGCATTACACGGCCGACACCAATCTGGCCTTCGGCTCGGTCGAGAAGATCATGCGCGACGTGAATTCGGGCTGGCTGCTGCGCTACATGCATTCGAACGGCGCCTCGTTCTTCTTCGTCGCCGTCTACATCCACATCTTCCGTGGCCTCTATTACGGCTCCTACAAGGCGCCGCGCGAACTGCTGTGGATCCTCGGCTGCATCATCTATCTCCTGATGATGGCGACCGGCTTCATGGGCTACGTGCTGCCATGGGGCCAGATGAGCTTCTGGGGCGCCACCGTCATCACCGGCTTCTTCAGCGCCATTCCGCTGGTCGGCGACTGGATCCAGCAGCTGCTGCTCGGCGGCTTTGCCGTCGACAACCCGACGCTGAACCGTTTCTTTGCGCTGCACTATCTGTTGCCGTTCATGATCGCCGGCGTTGTCGTGCTGCACATCTGGGCGCTGCATGTCGTCGGCCAGTCGAACCCGACGGGCATCGAGGTCAAGTCGAAGACCGACACCGTGGCCTTCACCCCCTACGCGACCATCAAGGACGCGTTCGGCATGATCGTGTTCCTGTTCTTCTTCGCCTATTTCGTCTTCTACCTGCCGAACTATCTCGGCCATCCCGACAACTACATCGTCGCCAACCCGCTGAAGACGCCGGCCCACATCGTGCCCGAATGGTACTTCCTGCCGTTCTACGCGATCCTGCGCGCCATCACCTTCAATGTCGGGCCGATCAACTCCAAGCTCGGCGGCGTGCTATGCATGTTCGGCGCCATCGTCATGTTGTTCCTGGTGCCGTGGCTCGACACTTCGAAGGTGCGCTCGGCTGTTTACCGGCCCTGGTACAAGCTGTTCTTCTGGCTGTTCGTGGCCGATGCCATCCTGCTTGGCTGGCTGGGCTCGCAGCCGGCGGAAGGCAGCTATGTGTTCATGGCGCAGATGGCGACATTGTTCTACTTCGCCTTCTTCCTGATCGCGCTGCCGGTGCTCGGCCTGATTGAGACGCCGCGACGGCTGCCGAACTCGATCACCGAGGCGGTGCTCGAGAAGAACAAGGGCGGCAGCGGACATCCGGCGGGCGCTACGGCGGCTCCGGAAACCAAAGGCTGAGCGGTAGAGAATCTAAGGGGATTTGGCATGAAAAAGATTCTCACCTCGCTGGCGCTGATCGGCCTTGTGGCCGTCGCCGCTGGGGCCGCGGGCACTCGGGCGATCGCCGCCGAAGAGGCACACAATGTGGCCAATCCGACGCATTTCCCGATCGACGAGCCGAAGGAAATGGACTGGAGTTTCACCGGCCCATTCGGCACCTATGACAAGGCGCAGCTGCAGCGCGGCCTCAAGGTCTACAAGGAAGTCTGCTCGGCCTGCCATTCGATGAACCTGGTGGCGTTCCGCACGCTGTCGGACCTCGGCTATTCCGATGCGCAGATCAAGACGCTGTCGGCCGAGTACACCATCCACGACGGTCCCAACGATGCCGGCGACATGTTCGACCGTCCGGGCAAGCCGTCCGACCACTTCCCGCCGCCCTTCGCCAATGAGGAAGCCGCCGCTGCCTCCAATGGCGGTGCTGCTCCGCCAGACATGTCCCTGCTGGCCAAGGCTCGCGGTGTCGAACGCGGTTTTCCGCAGTTCGTCTTCGATATCTTTACCCAGTACGACGCGGGCGGCCCCGACTATATCCACTCGCTGCTGACCGGCTACGACCAGACACCGCCGGCCGGCATGGTCATCCCGGAAGGCACCCACTACAATCCGTACTTCATGTCCGGCGTGTCGCTGAAGATGCCCAAGCCGCTCTCCGATGGTCAGGTGACCTATGATGACGGTGCGCCGCAGACCATCGACCAGTATTCCCGCGACGTCTCCGCCTTCCTGGCATGGGCGGCCGAGCCGCATATGGAAGACCGCAAGAAGACCGGTTTTCGCGTTCTGGTGTTCCTGCTTTTGTTCGGCGCGCTGGTCTATCTCACCAAGCGCAAGGTGTGGGAAGGCGTGGCGCATTAAGCCACACGATCAAGTGATCACGAAGGGCGCCGAGAGGCGCCCTTTTGCATTTCCAGAAGCCGGCCATGTCACATGGCCGTCACCGCATCCGGCGATCCTGTGCTGCTCTCATCAAAGGATCGCACCCATGAAAAGATACGCATCGCTCGCGGCAGGCCTGTTGCTGCTCATCGTCGGCTCGGCCGCGCAAGCGGAAGACGCCCAGCCTTTCGTCACCAACAAGGATGTCGACCTGACGATGATCCTGCCGCCGCCGCCGGCAAACGATTCGGCGCAGACCAAGGCCGAACTCGGCGAGGTGCTGATGCTGCAGGTGACACGCACGCCCGAGATGGTAGCCAGCGCCGTCGCCGATGCCGACGAGAATGTCTGGCGCTTCGCCAACGTCATGGGGCCGAAATTCAACAAGGAAACGCTGCCCAAATTCAGCGCCTTCTTCGACCGCGTCGTGGCCACCGAAGGCGCCGTCGTCGATCCGGCCAAGGATATCTGGAAGCGCCCGCGTCCGCACCAGCTCAGCGACCTCGTCAAGCCGGCGGTCAAGCTGTCGAGTTCGGGTTCCTGGCCGTCCGGCCACGCCACCGTCGGCACCATGATGGGCATCATCCTGTCCGATATGGTTCCGGAAAAGCGCGCCGAGATCATGGCGCGTGCGGCCGAATACGCCCACAACCGCGAGGTCGGCGGCATCCACTATGCGTCCGACGTCGAGATGGGCAGGATTTCCGGCAGCGTCATCGCCGCGGTCCTGCTCAACCGGGACGACTTCAAGGCCGAGTATGAAGTGGCCAGGGCCGAGCTTCGTTCGGATCTCGGCATGTAATCTTTGTCAATCGGATTAGACCAGAAAGGGGCGCTTCGGCGTCCCTTTTTTTGCTCATGGCCATGTCCGGAGGGCAGCTCGAAAAATAGTCCGTTGGCACGCCGACAACAGGTTGATATTCGATGCATCGAACGGTGGCGAGAAACTTGTCCCGCCATGGCCTTTGGAATTCGATGATGCGGCTCAGCGACTGTCACAACTTTTCCGATTACCGCCGCATGGCGCAGCAGCGGCTGCCGGGGCCGATCTTTAACTACATCGACGGCGCGGCCGACGACGAGGTCACCTATCGCCGCAACACCGAAAGCTTCGAGACCTGCGATCTGGTTCCCAACGTGCTGCGCGGGGTGAGCGAGGTCGACATGTCGGTGACGGTCATGGGCCAGAAGCTGGCGATGCCGTTCTATTGCTCGCCGACCGCCTTGCAGCGCCTGTTCCATCACCAGGGCGAGCGCGCGGTCGCCAAGGCCGCCGCCAAATACGGCACGATGTTCGGCGTGTCGTCGCTGGGCACCGTCAGCCTCGAGGAGGCGCGCAGCATCAGCAGCGGCCCGCAGGTCTACCAGTTCTATTTCCACCGGGATCGCGGTCTTAACCGGGCGATGATGCAGCGGGCAAAGGCGGTCGGGGTCGAGGTGATGATGCTGACCGTCGACAGCATCACCGGGGGAAACCGCGAGCGCGACAAACGAACCGGCTTTGCCATTCCCTTCAAGCTCAACCTTACCGGAATGGCGCAGTTCGCGCTCAAGCCGGCCTGGGCGATCAACTATTTCATCCATGAGGACTTCAAGCTGCCGCAGCTCGACGAGCATGTCGACATGGGCGGCGGCACGATGTCGATCAGCCGTTACTTTACCGAGATGCTCGATCCGTCGATGACATGGGACGACGTCGCCGAGATGGTCAAGCTCTGGTCGGGTCCGTTCTGCCTCAAGGGCGTCATGTCGGTGGAGGATGCCAAACGCGCTGTCGACATCGGCTGCAGCGGCATCGTGCTGTCGAACCATGGCGGGCGGCAGCTGGATGGCTCACGGGCGGCGTTCGACCAGCTTGCCGAGATCGTCGATGCCGTTGGCGACAGGATCGACGTCATCATGGATGGCGGCGTGCAGCGCGGCACACACGTGCTGAAAGCGCTGTCGCTCGGCGCCAAGGCCGTCGGCGTCGGACGCTACTATCTGTTTCCGCTCGCGGCGGCCGGCCAGCCCGGCGTGGAACGGGCGCTCGAACAGATGCGGGTCGAGATCGAACGCGGCATGAGGCTGATGGGCTGCAGCTCGATCGAACAATTGTCGCGCAACAATCTCCGTTTCAGGTAATCTCGACCCATGAAATCCTCGCTCGAAGACACGCTGCTTGCCGCGATCCGCACCATTCCGGACTATCCCAAGCCCGGCATCCTGTTTCGCGACATCACCACGCTGCTTGGCAATGCGCGCGCCTTCCGCCGCGCCATCGACGAACTGGTGCATCCCTATGCCGGCCAGAAGATCGACAAGATCGCCGGCATCGAGGCGCGCGGCTTTATCCTTGGCGGCGCCGTCGCCCATCAGCTCTCGGCCGGTTTCGTGCCGATCCGCAAGAAGGGCAAGCTGCCCTACGAGACGGTGCGCGTCGCCTACAGCCTGGAATACGGGCTGGACGAAATGGAGATGCACAAGGACGGTGTTGCTCCGGGCGAGAAAGTGATCCTGGTCGACGATCTGATCGCCACCGGCGGCACGGCTGAAGCGGCGGTCAAGCTGCTGCGCCAGATAGGTGCCGACATCCTCGCCGCCTGTTTCGTCATCGACCTGCCGGACCTCGGCGGCCGTGCCAAGCTGGAGGCGCTCGGCGTGCCGGTGCGGACGCTGATTGGGTTCGAGGGGCATTGAGGGGCAGTTCTTCCTTCTCCCCTTGTGGGAGAAGGTGGATCGGCGCGCAGCGCCGAGACGGTTGAGGGGTGGGTGACGGAGTGCCGTCGGCGCCAAGCTGGAGCACCCCTCATCCGACCGAGCTTCGCTCGGCCACCTTCTCCCACAGGGGGAGAAGGAAGAAACCTACTCCACCTTCACCAGCACGGCGCTCTCGAACTCCAGCACCTTGGCGCCGGTCGAATCGAAAGCTTCCGAACGCAGCGCCAGCAGCCGCCAGCCGGGGCGTGAGGCAATCGGGCGGTGCGACAGCGCGGTGCGCGTGAAGGTGATGGTTTGCCCGGCATAGACCGGCTTCAGCCATTTCAGGTTCTTGAAGCCAGGCGAGGGGCCGAATTCCGGCACCGGACCGGGGCCGCTCCACGCAGCGATCTCGGCGTCCATGCGGTTTTCGAGATTGAGTTTCATCCAGGTGGCGGCGGTGTGCCAGCCGGATGCGCAGAGCCCGCCGAGCACGCTTTTCTTCGCGGCCTCCTCGTCGGTATGGAAGATCTGCGGGTCGTATTTGCGGGCGAAGGCCTTGATCGCCTCGGGCTCGAATGTGTGCGAGCCGAGCGTCACCGTGGTGCCGATACGAAAGAACTCGTCCAGTGTCATGCTTGGCTCCCCGCGGCATCGCGCGTGAGGAACATGGCGGAGTTCTCGAGCTCGAAGACGCTTTCGCCGCGCTGGTTGAACAGTTCGCTGCGCATTGTAACGAAGCCGAGTTGCGGCTTCGATTTGGACAGGCGCTTGGCAACGACCACCAGGGTGCCGGTCAGTTGATCGCCGGCCAGGACCGGCTTCTTCCATTTGACCTGATCGACGCCGGGCGCGCCCTGGCAGGTCGAGTCCAACAGGAAGGCATCGCACAGCATGCGCATGAACATGGCGCAGGTGTGCCAGCCCGACGCCGCCAGCCCACCGAGGATGCTGGCCTTGCCGGCTTCCTCGTCGAGATGCATCGGCTGCGGGTCGAATTCTCCGGCGAATTCGACGATCTCGGCGGCACTCACGAGCTTCGAGCCGAGGTCGATCGATGCACCCTCGATGAAGTCCTCATAGGCCCATGTTTTTATCTCTGCGGTCATGGTCTGGAATCCGGCTTGTCGACCCACGATCCTCAGGATCGGGGTTTCCGGATGCAGGCCGGCGTTCATTTGGTCAAGCGATTTCTACTGCGCCAGCCTGTGGCAGCCGATCGACAGGCCCACTCAGAGCCAGCCGCGGCGGCGGAAATACCAGAAGGGCAGGATCGCCGACAGCACCATCATGGCGATGGCGAAGGGATAGCCAAGTTCCCATTTCAACTCGGGGATGACGTCGAAATTCATGCCGTAGATCGAGGCGACCAAAGTCGGCGGCAGGAAGATGACGGCGGCGACCGAAAAGATCTTGATGATGGCGTTCTGCTCGATCGAGATCATGCCGAGCGTCGCGTCGAGCAGGAAGGAGATCTTCTGCGACAGGAAGGTGGCGTGGTCGGCGAGTGACAGCACGTCGCGAGACAGCGTCTTGATGCGCGCCTTGGTGTCCTTGCTCATCTTGGTGCGGGTCGAGGCATGGGCGAAAAAGCCCGCCAGGCGCTGCAGCGAGATCAGGCTGTCGCGGATCGAAGACGCGATGTCCTCCTTGCGGCCGATGGCTTTCAACAATTCCTGGAAGTCGCGATTGCGCTTGGAAACCTTGGTCGATCGCGCCTCGAAGATATCGCGCGAGATCGCCTCGATGTCACGGCCGGCACGCTCCAGAATGTCGGCGAGACGGTCGACGATCGCCTCCAGCAAGCCGATCAGGATGGTGTCGCCGCTGGTGCAGCCGGTCGCCACCTTCTCGGCGCGCTGCGGAAAGGTCTTGAAGGCCTTCGGCTCATGGTAGCGCACAGTGATCAACCTTGTGCCGGCGAGCACGAAGGTGACCGGCGACATCAAGGGATCGTCGACCTCGGTCTGCGCGGGCAGGGTTGCGGTCATGAAGTAGGCGCCGTCCTCGACATAGAGGCGGCTCGAAATCTCGATCTCCTCCATCTCCTCGCGCGTCGGAATGGCAACGCCGAGCCAGCTCTCGATCGTCGCTTCCTCTTCCTTTGTCGGGTTGAACAGGTCCGCCCAGACGATGGTCTCGCTGTTTGCCAGGAGATCGTCGACGACGCGCAGGCGATCATTGTCCACGACGAAGGCCTTGATCATCGCCTGATTCCCTTGCTGGGGCCAAAGGGTGCGTTCGGATTGACGCGTCGTGTTGGATTGCACGGTTCCTGGCGCCAGCGCCGACCGTGCGTCTGCCGCTTAGACCTGTGACGTGACAAAATCAAGACAAGCCCGAATCGGGCCGGGGGACGGCCCTCGCGGCTCGGAAGCCGCGTCAGCGGATCGATCTAAAGACTGGCTAGAGTGACCTCCAAGTCCTCGTATGCGCCGACGAGGGCATCCGCGCCATGTCGCAACAGAGCATCGCCATGAGTGCCGGTGCAATGACTGCCAGCGGTAAATCCGATCACGCGCATACCTGCTGCCTTGCCCGCCAGGACGCCATTCACGCTGTCCTCGACCACGATGCACTCCTTTGCATGAACACCGATCGTGTCCGCCGCATGCAAGAACAGGTCTGGTTCCGGCTTTCCATTGACGACCATGTCCGATGAAAAAATATTAGGATCGAAAAGGTCGACAAGGCCCGTGTGTTCGAGTTTCCAACGCAATCGGGCCAGCGGCGTGCTTGACGCCACACATCTCCATGCGGCGAGCCGGCCAATCACATTCCCTGCATCGGGTAAGGCCGCCAGATTCTTACGCAAGCGTTCGTTGGTGTGGTCGGCAAGCTGTTCAAAAAAGAGCGGAGAGAGCGGCTTGGCTCGCTCTTGGCCGATCGCTTCGAGCTTCGCCTGCCACATAGCGGGAGACAATCCCATGAAGGCTTGCGTATAGGCGCTTGGTTCGAACGTGATGCCGGCCGCCGCCAGATATTCAAGCTCGGTTGCCTGGTATATCTCCTCGCTGTTCACGAGGACGCCGTCACAATCAAATATTATCAGCTTTATAGGCGACACTTTGGGCCTGATATCTGGTGGTCGGCTCAGCCGGCCCGCGGACAGTCTCGAAGGACTTCCATCAAATCACGTGTTGAACTTGAACAGCAGGATGTCGCCGTCCTGGACGACATATTCCTTGCCTTCGTCGCGGGCCTTGCCGGCTTCCTTGGCCGCCACTTCGCCGCCCAGTGTGACGAAGTCATTGTAGGCGATGGTCTGGGCGCGGATGAAGCCGCGCTCGAAATCGGTGTGGATGACGCCGGCGGCCTGGGGGGCCTTGTCGCCCTTATGGATGGTCCAGGCGCGCGTCTCCTTCGGCCCGACGGTGAAGTAGGTGATGAGGTGCAACAGATCGTAGCCGGCGCGGATGACCTTGTTGAGGCCGGGCTCGTCGAGGCCGAGCGAGGACAGGAATTCCATCTCTTCCTCATCGGAGAGCTGTGCGACCTCGGCTTCGATGGCGGCCGAGATCACCACGGTGCCGGCGCCCTGGGCGGTCGCCATCTTTTCCACGGCCCTGGTGTGCTCGTTGCCGGTGGCTGCGTCGGCCTCGGCGACGTTGCAGACATAGAGCACGGGATGCGAGGTCAGAAGGTTCAGGCCCTGCAGGATGCGCAAATCTTCGGCCGAAATATCCTTGAGCAGGATGCGGGTCGGCTTGCCGGCCTGCAGCAGTTCTAGCGCTGCCTCCATCATCGGCAGCACTGACGTCGCTTCCTTGTCCTTGCTGCCGGCGCGCTTGCGGAATTGCACGATGCGGCGCTCGAGGCTGTCGAGGTCGGCGAGCATCAGCTCGGTTTCGACCGTCTCGGCAT
This sequence comes from Mesorhizobium sp. M7A.F.Ca.US.007.01.2.1, assembly GCF_003998165.1. NCBI lineage: Bacteria > Pseudomonadati > Pseudomonadota > Alphaproteobacteria > Hyphomicrobiales > Phyllobacteriaceae > Mesorhizobium > Mesorhizobium sp. M7A.F.Ca.US.007.01.2.1. Next base: position 19,134 of record NZ_RZQP01000106.1, read on the forward strand.
CGGCCACCGGGTCGATGCGGCCCTCGACATGGGTAATGTCGTCATCCTCGAAGCAGCGCAGCACATGCACGATGGCGTCGACCTCGCGGATGTTGGCGAGGAACTGGTTGCCCAGCCCTTCGCCCTTCGAGGCGCCGCGCACCAGACCGGCAATGTCGACGAAGGAGATGCGGGTCGGGATGATCTCCTTTGACTTGCCAATCGCCGCGATCTTCTGCAGGCGCGGATCGGGCACCGCGACCTCGCCGGTATTCGGTTCGATGGTGCAGAACGGATAGTTGGCGGCCTGCGCCGCAGCCGTTCTGGTCAACGCGTTGAAAAGCGTCGACTTGCCGACGTTGGGCAAGCCAACGATGCCGCATTTGAAACCCATTTTGTCCGGTCCTATCGGGAAATAGAAATTTGATCAGGGCTATGGGCGATAGGGGTGATCAACGTCAAGCCCTTCGGTTCCCTTGATGCTCAGTCCTTGCCGCCGAACAGCTTCTTCAGCATGGCGGCCATCGGACCGCTTTCCGGCAGCTTGGCCAGGGGCTGTTGGGGCCGTGCTTGGCGGACGTGACTTTGCTGCTTCTGCGCCGGCTGCTTAGGTGCCGATTTTTCGGGCTCCGGCCCGGCCTTGCCCTGGACGGCGAGACTGGCTTTGTTCATGAAGCCGGATTCGTCGCCTTTGGCGATCATGGCGGCGTTGTCGGCGATCGCGTCGAGCAGCGGGTCAAGCCATTCGCGGTCCGCCTTGTCGAAATCGCCGAGCACATGGTGCTGGACCATTTCCTTGACGCCTGGATGGCCGACGCCGATGCGTACGCGGCGATAGGCGTTGCCGACATGGCCATCGATCGAACGGATGCCGTTATGGCCGCCGGCGCCGCCGCCGGTCTTTATGCGCAGCTTGCCTTCGGCAAGATCGATCTCGTCATAGAAGACGGTGAGCGCGGAAAGCTCGAGCTTGTAGAAGCGCAGCGCTTCGCCGACCGACTGGCCGGACAGGTTCATGAAGGTCTGCGGCTTGATCAGGACGACTTTTTCGCCGCCGAGCGAGCCCTCGGCGATCAGGCCCTGAAATTTCTTCGACCAGGGCGAAAAGGAATGGCGGCGGGCGATTGCGTCCGCCGCCATGAAACCGACATTGTGCCGATTGCCGGCGTATTTCGCGCCCGGATTGCCGAGACCTGCAAACAGCAGCATCGCCTGCTCCGGGCGTGAAAGAGTTACTTCTCTTCGGCGGCAGGAGCCGCTTCAGGTGCAGCCGCTTCAGCCGTCTCTTCCGTCTCCGGCTTCATCGCCGACGAACCGGCAATGGTCGCGATGGTGAAGTCGCGGTCGGAGATCACAGGCTTGACCCCAGCCGGCAGCTTGACCGCCGAGATGTGGATCGAATCGCCAATGTTGGCGCCGGTGAGATCGACGGTGATGAATTCCGGGATCGCATTGGCCGGGCAGTGGAACTCGACTTCGTGACGCACGATGTTGAGCATGCCGCC